>JADGGV010000695.1 GCA_019689775.1 Gemmatimonadota bacterium | reverse complement strand
ACGTCGGACCCGGTTTGCACACCGCCCGTAGTCGAACCCGCAGTTCCCGCCCGCCTCTTAGCCCGCTGTCGTCCCCACGGTCGCCGCGCCCGGGCCGCCGCACGTTCGCCGGCGCGCTAGACGCCGGCGTACCACTCGTAGCCCTGGTCGCTCCAGTAGCCGCCGTTGCGCTCGGGGAGGAAGACGATGCGGGTGAGGTACTTGACGTTCTTGTAGCCGAGCTTGATCGGGGAGTGGAGGCGGGCGGGGGCGCCGTGGGCGGGGCCGAGGAAGCGGCCGTCCCAGGCGTAGGCGATGAGCGTCTGGGGGTGCATGGCGCTCTCGATGTCCCAGCTCTCGTGGTAGTCGTCGTCGAAGGACTGGAAGTCGACGTAGCCGGCCTCGGGGCGGACGCCGACGAGCTTGGCGAGGCGGCTGACGCGCAAGCCGGTCCACTCGGTGACGGCCGTCCAGCCCTCGACGCAGTAGTGGTTGACGCGCTGGGTGACGCTGGGGAGGCGGGCCAGCTGGTCGAGGGTGAGGCGGACGGGGTGGCGGACGGCGCCGGTGATCTCGAGCGTCCAGGTGCCGCGGACGGCGGGATCCCAGACGGGGACGCGGTCGGAGATGTAGTAGTTCGGGAAGGCGTCGCCGGCGAGGCGGGCGCTGGCGGGCCGGTCGATGGCGGTGTGGCGGAAGAGGGCGCGCTCGAGGGCCTCGTTGCGGCGCTCGGCGTAGCGGAGCAGCCGGGCGGCGGCGCGCGGGCCGTCGGAGTTGCAGGCCGCGGCGACGGCGGCGGCGAGAGACGAGCTGCCGAGGGCGAGGAAGCGGCGTCGGTCCATGGTCAACGGTCCCGGGGGGCGGTGTCGTCGGTGGGCGCGGCGGCGTCGTCGGAATCGGTGGGCGGGACGTCGGTCAGCGGCGCCGCCGGCGCCGTCCGCCCCCAGCGCGGGAGCAGGTGGTAGAACGGTCGGGCGTTGCGCGCCTCGGGGGAGAGGCGCGGGTTCCAGCCGCCGGTCGTGATCGAGCGGAGCGAGTACGGGTCGACGGTGAGGACCATGAAGACGTGCACGGCGGTGAGCGCGACGAGGGCGACCATGACGAGGAAGTGCCAGTAGCGGGCCCAGACGTAGCCGCCGAGCGCGTTGGTGAGGGGTGCGAGCTGGACGGGCTTCCAGATGGCGAGGCCGGTGAGGATGGCGGCGGCGCCGAGGAGCGGCATGGCGAAGTAGGCCAGCTTCTGGAGCGTGTTGTTCTTGCCCTGGCGCGGGTGATCGCGGCGGGCGAAGGCGTAGAACTTCAGCATCTCCCAGGCGTCGCGGGGGTCGCCGCGGCGGGGGACGAGGTCGCGCCACTCGCCGTGCAGGTAGATGAAGGCGACGTAGACGAGCCCGTTGATCGCCAGCACCCACATCATGGCGAAGTGCCAGTTGCGCGCGCCGGCGAGCCAGCCGCCGAACGTGAGCTTATCGGGGATCATCATCCCCTCGAAGGGATAGCAGCAGAAGCTCTCGCCGCGGCGGGCGAAGGCGGGGTACGCGTTGAAGATGCGCAGGCCGCTCCCGACCATGATGGCGAGGGCGACGACGTTGACCCAGTGGGTGATGCGGACGACGGGGTGGTGGCGTCTCACGATCGGGCGTTCCGGTTCGCGGGGGGCGCCAGGCACGGCGCCGTCGATGCATTCAACGTGCACGCGCGCGGGAAGGTTCCCGGGGGCCACGGGCGGCGGGCGGGAACGGATCAACGGCATTTCACCACGGAGTACACAGAGAGCACCGAGGACGGCGACGGAGAGCGG
>JADGGV010000694.1 GCA_019689775.1 Gemmatimonadota bacterium | reverse complement strand
GGGGGGCGCCCGCCGACCGGCCGAGCGCCCGCCGCGGGCAGCGCCAGCGCCAGCGCGAGCACGGCCGCCGGCGCCGCCACCCGCACCCGCCTCCCGCCGCCGCGTCCGCTCACCGCCGCTCGCCCCCGCCGGTCCGCATCGCCGTCGGCCGGCCCGCGCCCTCCGGCCCGTGATCCCAGTCCTGCACGCTCGAGATGTTCGGCATCCCGTGGTCGCGGCCGTTCCACCCCGTGAAGCCGTCCATCCGGAACAGCCACAGCCCGCTGCGCATGTCCGAGAGCACGACCAGCCCGTCGTAGTTGCGCACGTCCACGCCGAACGCGCCCTGCTCGACGCTGTGCTCGCTCTCCCAGCCGTTGTCCGGCGAGCCGCCGAAGCCGTGCTCGTGCTGGCACTCGCACGTGTAGTAGTGCCCGACCGTCTTCGGGTTGCGCGGGTCGCTCATGTCGAAGACCTGGAGCCCGTCCTCGTACGCCGAGACGAAGACGTACGGCCAGCGCACCTCGTGGTTGTGCGACAGGTCGCGCCAGTCCGCGGTCCACGCGCCGATCGGCGTGTCCAGGTTCTTCGCCGCGCCCGTCTGCCCCGGCGTCAGGTCCCAGATCCGCAGCGGCGTGTACTGGTACTCCGTCTCCGTCACCGCGTACTTCCCGTCCGGCGACGGCGTGAACGTGTGCGCGATGTCGAGCCCCAGCCCCGTGATCGTGAAGAGCTGCTTCGGCGCCTCCGGGTGCGTCACGTCCCACACCGAGTAGCCGCCCAGCCCCGCGCCGTAGAACTTGTCCTGGTGCGTCGCCGGGTCGTAGCCGACGTAGAAGTCGTGGTAGCCGCCGGCGCCGAGCTGCCGGAACGGCGTCGGGTTCGGCACCTCACCCACCAGCCACTCGCTCTCCGGCGCGCCGCTCACGATCTTGCCCAGGTCATAGACCAGCGCCTTCGGCTCGTTCACCGTCGCGAAGTACAGCGCCCGGCCATCCGAGTGCTTGTACGCGAACGTGTTGTGGAAGCCGCCCGGCGACTGCGGGTAGCGGATCCGCGCCACCTCCTTGACCTTCGAGCCGTCCGGCAGCCCCGTCACGTCGAAGATCACCGCGCCCAGGTCGGCGTCCGGGCTCCCCTGCATGAACTGGAGCGACTGCGCGTAGTAGTACCGGCCGTTGATCTTGAAGTACTTCCCGTCCATGGCGCCGATCCCCCGGTGCAGCTCCGGGTTCTCGATCGTCCATTCGAACACCTTCTTCGGGTGCGACGGATCGCGGATGTCGTAGATCTGCGTGTTGAAGTTCGTGAAGCCGGAGAGGTAGACGTACGGCCGTCCGGGCTCCTGCTCGATCTCGATGTCCGCCGCCTTCCAGGCGCCGGGGTTGCCCTCCACGTGCGCGAGCACATGCACCTTCTCGCTGCCCCCGTGCTTCTGATCGAACACCGGCAACGCCTTGCCCGGGTCCTGCGCCCGGGCCGCCGTGGCCAGTCCGAGCACCGCGAGAACGACGAGGAATCCGCGCATCGAGCCTCCTGAGATGGACGACGGGGAGCGCGGCGGCCGGGGCGACGGGCGCATGGCCGCCGCGCTCGGCCACCGCGTGAAGACGACCCCACGACGACCGCCCGCGACGAGTCCACGCGCGAGCCCGCCTCCGCGGGCAGGCCCGGCAGCGGGCGCGCCCGCGCGCCGAGGATCCGAACGCGGGATCCGAACGCGAGCGGTGGGGGTGGAAAGGAAAATACCACCGCCCCGCCACCCCCGGCAACGGGTGGCCGGTGGGGGGATACGGGGGAGACGGTGGGGGAT
>JADGGV010000693.1 GCA_019689775.1 Gemmatimonadota bacterium | reverse complement strand
CCGGGCTGCCCCCTCCCGGGGGGGGGGGGGCGGGCCGGCGCGGGCGGGGGGTGCCGCCGGAGATGACGGAGCCGGAGCGGGGCGAGGAGAGCATGCCGTGCCCGATGCACGAGGAGCCGCTGCACCTGCTGCCGAAGGAGTACCGGGACCAGTTCCTGGAGGAGGTGAACCAGAAGCTGGCGGATGACCGGAAGCTGTCGGTGGAGGGCGAGCTGTGCCCGGCGTGCCGGCACGTCTACAACCAGCTCATGCTGAAGTACGACGGCGACTGGACGCAGGTGATCGAGCACGTGCGGGTGCGGCGGCTGCTGCTCTCGGAGTACGACCGGGTGGGGATCGGGACGTTCCAGCCGAAGGACGAGAAGAACCAGGACTCGACGGAGCTGACGGGCGACATCAACTACCGGAAGATCGCGCTGTACGGCTCGGAGTCAGACCCGCGGGCGTTCAACTTCGACGGCGAGTTCAACGTCGCGAACCGGGGGCTGATCGAGTTCATCGAGGTGCTGAAGCTGGATGTGGCGTTCCTGTACGATCTGCTGGGTGCGTCGCAGGAGCACAAGATCAAGCCGAAGAAGTTTGCGCAGACGGACATCGACGAGGTGATCATCGCGCACACGAACGAGCCGGAGTACCGGCGGCTTCAGAACAACGAGTTCATGGAGGCGCTGCGGGACCGGACGGTGAAGATCGACATCCCGTACATCACGAAGCTGGACTCGGAGATCAAGGTTTACGAGCGCGACTTCAACAATCAGCGGATCAAGGGGAAGCACATTGCGCCGCACACGATCGAGGTGGCGGCGATGTGGGCGGTGCTGACGCGGCTGGAGGAGCCGAAGAAGGTGAACCTGACGCTGCTCCAGAAGCTGAAGTTGTACAACGGGAAGCAGCTTCCGGGGTTCACGGAGGACAACGTGAAGGAGCTGCGGAAGGAGGCGGCGCGGGAGGGGCTGGAGGGGGTGAGTCCGCGCTACATCCAGGACAAGATCTCGAACTGCCTGGTGGCGGAGTTCGAGGAGACGTGCGTGAACCCGTTCATGGTGATGAAGGAGCTGGAGAGCGGGCTGCGGCACCACTCGCTGATCACGAGCGAGGAGCAGAAGGAGCGGTACCGCTCGCTGCTGGCGGTGGTGCGGGAGGAGTACGAGGACATCGTGAAGAACGAGGTTCAGCGTGCGATCTCGGGCGACGAGGATGCGCTCCAGCGGCTGTGCGCGAACTACATCGATAACGTGAAGGCGTACACGCAGCGGGAGAAGGTTCGCAACAAGTACACCGGTGAGTACGAGGAGCCGGACGAGCGGCTGATGCGGTCGATCGAGGAGAAGATCGACATCCCGGAGAGCCGGAAGGACGATTTCCGGCGGGAGATCATGAACTACATCGGCGCGCTGGCGGTGGACGGGAAGAAGTTCCGCTACGACACGAACCAGCGGCTCCAGAAGGCGCTGGAGCTGAAGCTGTTCGAGGACCAGAAGGACTCGATCAAGCTGACGAGCCTCGTGTCGAACGTGCTCGACAAGGACGCGCAGGAGAAGATCGACGTGGTGAAGGGGCGGCTGATCCGGGAGCACGGCTACTGCGAGGTGTGCGCGACCGACGTGCTGAACTTCGTGGCGAGCATCTTCGCGCGCGGCGACGTCAAGGAAGGCCGGAGCAAGTAATGACGCGGATTCTCTGGCGGGGCGGGCGGCGGTCGAAGCGGCGCGGCATGGCGGTGGCGGCCCCGGGCGTGGCGGCCCGGGCTGACACTTATAAACAACTCCGAGCCCACGAGAACCGTAGTAATA
>JADGGV010000692.1 GCA_019689775.1 Gemmatimonadota bacterium | reverse complement strand
GCGAATCGGGGTGGCGGCTACGGGCGCGGCCGGGGCGAGCGGGTCCGCGCTCGCCCCGCGCCGTCCGCGGTCAACGTCGTAGCAGGATCACCCACGTCGCATCCACCGCCGCGTGCGTGATCGCCGATGCGGTGATGCGTCCCGTCCGCTGGTAGACCCAGCCGTAGGCGACGCCCGCGAGCGTGGCGAGCGCGACGTAGCGCGGGTCGGGGAGGTGCGCGAGGCCGAAGACGACGGAGCCGAGGGCGAGGCCGGCGCGCGGCCCGAACAGTCGGCCGAGGCTGTTCTGGATGATCCCGCGGAACAGGAACTCCTCGGGCAGGCCGGTGACCAGGTAGATGAGGAGCGGCGTCGCCAGCGCCGCGGGCGTGACTCGCGGGTGCCACGCCAGGAAGCCCGTCGCCAGGCCGGCCGGCAGCGCGACCGCCGCGTAGGCGACGAACGCCCCGAGCGCGCGCGCGACGTCCACCCGCCGCAGCCGGAACGTGTACCCGACGCCCGGCAGCGGCCGCGCGACCAGGAAGAGATAGAGCCCGTGCACGAGCGCCACCAGCGTGAGCGCGTCGTAGCCGCGTGGCGGCGTGAGGGGGAGGGGAGGGAGGAGGCGCAGCTCGAGCGGGAGCCACAGCGCCGCCGCCGCAACGAGCGTCCTCGCCTCCCGCCAGCGCGTCCCCGGCGGCCCGAGGAGGAGCGCGGGCGCCAGCAGGAAAATTGCATACAGCCATCCCCGTTCGGGCGTCACGACGCCCGTCGCCCGGGCGTTGACCATCGTGGCCGCCCAGAGCAGCGCGGTCCATGGCAGCGCCGCGGCGAGGCCTCGCGGGCGGCGCGCCCGCGCCCGACATCGCACCCGCGCCACCGACATCCCCAGGTACGCCGCGGCGAGCGCCGCCACGAACAGCGCCGGCGCCCAGCCGGCCGCGGACCGCGGCCCCCCCGAGCCGAGCAGGAAGACCGCCATGGCCACCCCGAACAGCACCGTGGCGACGGCGCCCTCGACGAGCATCCTCCGGCGCGCCGGCCGGCCCGCCGCCGCGCGGCGCGGCCTCGCGGCCGGCGGCGTCGCACTCCTCGTGACGTCCATTCTCCTCCACATCTGGGTGGTTCAACCGCGCGTCCACGGCGTCGGCCGCGACCTCTCCCTGGCCGGCATCCTGCTCGTCGCCCTCGCGCTGCACCGGATCACTCGCAGTGGCCGCCGCGACGTCGGGTTCCGCCTCGACACGTTCGCGCCCGCCGCCCGGCTGGTCCTCCCGCCGACGCTGCTCGCCGCCGGCGTCCTCGTGCTCCTCGGCGCCGCGCTCGGCACGCTCCGCTTCCCGCCCAGCGTGCTCGCCGGCTTCGCGCTCTACCCGATCTGGGGCCTCGTGCAGCAGTACGCGCTCCAGGGCCTGGTCCTCCTCGGCCTCCAGGCCGCCGGCGCCGGCGCCCGGGCCCCGGTGCTCGCCGCCGGCCTCTTCGCCGCCGTCCACCTCCCGAACCCGCTCCTCACCCTCGTGACGTTCGGCGCGGGCTGGGCCTGGTGCGAGGCGTTCCGCCGCCGCCCCAACCTCGTCGTCCTCGCCCTCAGCCACGGCTGGCTCGCCGTCACGTTCTTCGCCGCCCTCCCGCTCCCCGTCACCGGCCAGCTCCGCATCGGGCCGGATTACCTGCGCATCATGGGTCTGCTCTGAGGCATCGGGCGGGGGAGTGGGGGAAACGGCGATCGCCCACGCACCGGCGCCCGCTCACCCGCTCTCCCGCTCGCCGACCCATCCGCTCCCCCCCCCCCCCCCACACCCCCACACCCCCCGCCCGGCCCCCCCC
>JADGGV010000691.1 GCA_019689775.1 Gemmatimonadota bacterium | reverse complement strand
ATCACCCCCGGCGCCCGGGGCCCCCGGGCGGGGCGGCCCCGCCCCCCCCCCGCGGGGGGGGGGGGGGGGGGGGGGCGCCGCGCCGCGATCGGTCCGGCCGCCGGACCCGGTCCGGCGTCTCTCCGTCCGCCGCGCCCGCCGGCCAGAGGCCCGTGCGGCGCTAGCGCGCCGGGCGGATCTGCACCAGCGCGACCTCCGCCGGCGCCGGGACGTCCGCCTCGACGATCTGCGTGACCTCGCCGACGCCGCCGGCCTGGACGGTGCGGGCCTGCCGCTCGGCGTGGTAGCTGGAGCGAACCAGCGGGCCGGCCTCCACGTGCTGGAAGCCGAGCTCGCGCTCGCCGATCCGCTTCCACTCCGCGAACTCGGCCGGCGTCACCCAGCGGGCGACCGGCGCGTGCTGCGGGGAGGGGCGCAGATACTGGCCGAGCGTCAGGATGTCGACCCCCGCCTTGCGCAGGTCCACCATCGCGCGATGGATCTCGTCGCGCGCCTCGCCCATCCCGAGGATCACGCCGGACTTCGTGAGCATCCCGGGATCGAGCCGCTTCGCCGCGCCGAGCAGCGAGATGCTGCGCCAGTAGCGGCCGCCGGGGCGCGCCCAGGGGTGCAACCGCTCGACCGTCTCGAGGTTGTGGTTCAGGATGTCGGGCCGCGCGCGCACCACCACCTCGAGCGCCCGCTCGTCGCCCTTGAAGTCGGGGATCAGCACCTCGATCGTCATCGACGGACGCGCCTCGCGGCACAGCCGGATCGTCTCGGCGAAGATCGCCGCGCCGCCATCCGCCAGCTCGTCCCGGTTGACGCTGGTGATGACGACGTGCTCCAGCTCCAGCTCCGCGACCGCCTCCGCCACCCGCCGCGGCTCGTCCCGGTCCAGCTCCGTCGGCATGCCGTGCGCGATCGCGCAGTACTTGCACGCCCGCGTGCAGACGTCGCCCAGGATCAGGAACGTCGCCGTCCCCGCCTCCCAACACTCCCCGATGTTCGGACAGCCCGCCTCCTCGCACACCGAATGGAGGCGGTGGTTCCGCATCAACCGCTTCAGCCGCAGGAAGTTCGGGCCCCCGGGCGAGCGGACCTTCAGCCACTCGGGTTTCCGGGTCGTGATCGGGAGCGCCTCGCCGTCGATGATCGGCAGCTTCGCCGTCCCCTTCGACTTGACGATCCCGTTGTCCTTCCCCTGCGGCGCGTATCCACGTGCCGCCGCTTCGCGCGCTGCCATGGGACTCCGTTCCTCCGCCCCTGCGACGGGGCGGCCGTCGACCGGCGCGGACGGCGCCGCCGCAGCCGGTTTTTCTTTGGGCGGAAGAAGATACAGCCCCCCACCCCCACCGGCAACGCCGCGGCGCGCCGGCGCGCGCCGTCCCACGGCCGCGCGGACGTACCTCGACCCGTCGCCTCTGGGGGTGGATCCGGGGGCCGGTCGGCCCGGCGGGGAGCATCCGGTCGTCGGGGGGATCGAGCTGGTGTCGCCGCGCGCTCACGGCTCCGTAGGGGCGGCGCGCCGCGCCCGCCACGCGCGTCCTCCGCGCGCGTCCTCCGCGCGCGGCCCGGCACCTCGCCACACGCACGCCTCGGCCCCCGCCCGGGGGAGGGCGGAGCGAACCGGGGCTCGGCCGCGGCCCGCCCCGCGGCCGTCGGACTCCGTTTCCGGTCCCTGTCAGGGACGCCGACGCGTCGCGTCCGCGCCGCCCGGCGCCGCCTGGATCGGCGCCGGCGCCCGCGCGGCCCCGCTCGCGGCCTGCGCGCCGATCTGCGCGCTGCTCGCGTCCGCGCCGCTCCGGCCCTGTCTCGTATACCCAGCGGA
>JADGGV010000690.1 GCA_019689775.1 Gemmatimonadota bacterium | reverse complement strand
GGGTGGAGCGCGCCGTGCCGGCGGAGCGGGCGCGGCCGGAGGGGGGCGCCGCGGTCGGCGATGCGGCGCGGGAGCGGCGTGTGGCGCTGCTGGTCGGGTTCCGGCGGTCGTTGGCGGCGGCGATTGCGGATTTCCTGCACGTGCGCGGGTACGTGGCGCGCGTGGCGGCGACGGTGGAGCAAGGGATCGGGATGCTGGCCGGTGCATCGGCGGACCTTTGGGTGGTCTCGGGGATCCGGGTCGAGCCGGAGAGCGTGGCCGCGCTACGGGCGCCGGGGAGTGTGCGGCCGGTGATCGTGGTGCTGCTCTCGCGGCCGGACGACCGACTGGAGCAGAGGTACCGGGCGCTCGGGATCCGGCGGATCCTGGTGATGCCGGCGGGCGCGGACGCGCTGTCGGCGGCGATCCGCGGCCGTTCGGCGGCCGAGGGGTGCGGACCGTGAGCGCCTCGCCCACGCCACGGTCCGGCGGCGAGCGGGTGATCCCGAGCGCCCGGCCGTCCGGGCCGCCGCCGAGCCGGCTCCTGTACGGGAACGCGACGATCCTCGTGGTGGGCCCTGCGCGGCCGGCGCTCGTCGCGCTGCGCGAGTGGGCCGAGCGACGCGGCTACCGCGTCTTCGCCGAGGCCGATGCGGGCGCCGCGCTGTGCCGCGCCGCCGCCGAGCGCCCGGCCATCACCGTGGTCGCGGCGCTGCCGAGCCCGCTCCCCTTCGTCGAGACGCTGCGCTCCCGCAAGGAGACGCAAGACACGGTCATCGCCGTCGCGCTGCGCGACGCGACGCCGGCGCGGATCCGCGCGCTCCGCGCGCTCCGCGTCGTGGCGCTCGCCGGCGATGTCCCGGCCTCCGCGTGGCGCGTGCTGGTCGAGCGCCTGGAGGATGGCGGCGCGGCGCTCACGACGGGCGGCGTCCAGGCCGACGTCCCGGCACCCGAGGCGCCGGAGCCGGCGACCCCGGGCTACTGAGCGGCCGTTGCCGCGGCGCCGGACCGGCGCCGTCGGCCGCCCGCGTCATCCGCCGGCCGCGCCATTCCCGCCGTCGGCCGGCGTGGCCCGGGCGGGGCGCACCGAGGGGTCGATGGCGGCTTAGGCCGTCGCGGCCTCGAGCTGCGCCACCAGCGCGTCGGCCGCGTGGCGGAACGCCTCGATGTCGAAGCGCTCGTCGATCACCGACTGCACCGCGCACCCCTTGATGAACGCCACCGCGACCGAGGCCAGCCCCTCCGGCGTCACCGTCGAGAAGCGCTCCGGCTCGGCCGCGAGCACGCTCTCCGCGATCGGCCGGAACGCCGCCCGGTAACGCGCCAGCTCCGCCCGGATCCGCCCTCGCACCGCCCGGTTCCGCAGCCCCAGCAGCCAGAACTCGAAGAAGAGTCGGATCCGCCCCGGCTCCCGCGTCAGCCGCTCCGTCTCCTGCCGCAGCAGCGCCAGCAGCCGCTCCAGCGGCGAGGCGATCGCCTCGATCTCCGGCGACAGGCGCAGCACGGCCGTCGTCTCCAGCAGCCAGTCCAGCAGCGCCAGGAGCAGGTCGTCCTTCGTCTTGAAGTGGAAGAAGACGAGCCCGGTGCTCAGTCCCGCCCGCGCCGCCACGTCCCGCACCGCGAAGTGATGCAGCCCCTGACGCTGCGCGACCTGGAACGCCGCGTCCAGGATCTCCCGCTTGCGCTGCTCCTCCGACGCCTTCCGCCCGGGCATCTCGCCTCCGTGTTGACCGTGCGCTCAACGAGGCTAGCGCGGGGCGGAGAGCGGGGTCAAGGGCCGCGCTGCCTTGAACGGCGGGCGGGGAAAGCGGGCGGGGACGGCGGGCCGACGG
>JADGGV010000058.1 GCA_019689775.1 Gemmatimonadota bacterium | reverse complement strand
CGCCGCGAACAGCCCCAGCAGCGCGCCCCAACCATCCGCGCCGTCCACCCCCGACCGCATCCGCTCGCTCCCCGGACCGTGCCGCTCGAAGTGGCGATGCTCCAGCTCCACCCGCGTGCCCCCATCCGCCAGCGGCGTGAACCGCACCTCCACCTCGCTCGACCTCGCCAGGTCCGGCTCGTACTCCCACGCCAGCGTGATCTGCCACGCGAACACCAGCCGACGCGGCGGCTCCCAGACCAGCACCGAGCCCCAGTCGCACTCCGTGCCGTCCTCCTGCTCCGTGTAGCAGCGCCCGCCCACGCGCGGCTCGATCAGGACCCGCCGCATCGGCGACGTCCCGATGTGGTGCGAGCGCGGCCACCACGTGTCGACTTCCTCCGTGAACACCCGGAACGCGTGCTCCGCGCTCACGCCCACCGTCACGGCCTTCCGCACCGGGACCCCCGCGGCCTCGTTCGCCGCCGTCGCCGTCGTCGTCACCGTCGCCTCCCCGTTGATGGTTGCTCCGCCCTCTCCTTGAAGGCTTGGAGCGCCTGCGCCCAGAACTCCTCGAAGTACGCACGCAGCGAGTCAAACCCCGCGGGGTCGAGCCGGTAGAGCCGCCGGTTGCCCACCGGCTGGTCCACCACCAGCCCCGCGTCCTTCAGCACCCGAAGGTGCTGCGAGATCGCCGGCCGGCTGATCGGAAACTCACGCGCGAGCTCGCCCACCGCCATCGGCCCGGCGCGCAGCCGGTCGACGATGGCGCGTCGCGTCGGATCTCCGAGCGCTTCGAGCCGGGCGTCTACGTTAGTTGCCACTTACCGTAAGTAATAACTTACCAGGGCCGCGTCAAGGGGCTTGATGAGCGCGACGACGGCGAGCGCCGACCCGCAGGCCGTGGCGCCGCCTACTTCAGCCGGGCGGCGTAGTCGGTCTCGTACGCCGCCACGCCCTGGCGCATGCATTCGCGCAGCGCCGCGTCGTCGGTCTGGTCGCAGGCCTGGTACCGGGGGTCGGCGGCGGTGACGAACAGGTAGACGCGGCCGTCGCGCAGCGTCTCGAGGCGCATGTAGCCGGCCTTGGCGCCGCGGTAGACCATCCCCTCGACGTAGCCGACGCGGCCGGTCTTGCTGGCGGCGCCGCTGACGACCATGTGGAGCGGGTCCTCGGGATCGAAGCGCTCGATGACCTGGAGGGTGTGGTCGTGGCCGCCCGCGTAGAGGAGCGGGGCGCCGGTCTCGCGGAAGACGGCGCGCATCCCGTCGACGAGACGGCGGTACGGGATGGAGTTGAGGTCCTGGAGGAGCGCGCCGGAGCGGGCGAGGAGGTAGCGCACGCCGAGGGTTTTCCAGAACGGCACGAGGCCGCCGTGCGAGGCGCCGGACTTGAAGGGGTGGTGGGAGGCCATGAGGACGGCGCGGCCGCCGGCGCCGCGCAGCGCGTCGCGGATCTGGGCGAGGAACGCGCCGGTCTCCGGGAACGGCGAGGCGAGGAGCCACCAGGAGGTGTCGATCAGGACGAGGCGGAGGTGCCGCCGGACGTCGACGACGGCGATCTTGGGCTTGCCGGGATCCGGCATGAGGCGGACATCGTGGCCGGCGGCGCGGAGGCTGTCGATGAGCGTGTCCTGGTGCAGGAGCTGGGCGAGCCCCTCGGGCGCGGGGCGCTTCCCCCAGTCGTGGTTTCCGGCCAGGAAGATGGCGGGCGCGTGGAAGCGCGTCGCCTGCGGTCCGGCGACGACGGCCGCCTGCGCGAGCAGGTGCAGCCGGTCCTCGACGTACGCGCGCGTGCCGCGGGCGTGGACGCCCTCGGGGTAGGCGTTGTCGCCCAGGAACAGGACGACGACGGCGGAATCACGCCGGAGTCGCGCGGCCCACTCCTCGACCTCGCGCCGCAGCCGCTCGAGGACGGGGGAGCGGCCGGGGCGCGCGAGGCCGGCGTCGCCGATCAGGAAGACGACGCTCTCGACGTCGGCCGCGGGCGGCTCGGCGACGGGCCGCACCTCCGGGAGCGAGGGCGTCTGGCCGCAGGCGGCGGCGAGAGCGGCGGCCAGCGCCGCTCCGGGCCACGCGCGCACCGGCGTCAGAGGCGCAGCGTCAGGCCGATGGGAACCCGGGCGGCGCGGGGCGACGTCGTCGCCTCACCGCGGGCGGCGGCGGTGCCGCCCGGCCAGAGGAGGCCGACGACGCTGCCGAGCACGAGCCCGGCGCCGGCGCCGATGGCGGCGCCGGCCCACTTCCCCTCGGGCGGCGGCCAGACGGAGCGGCCGATGACGAGACCGGCCCCCAGGCCGAGCAGCGTCCCGGCCGTGCCGCCGACCACCGTGCGCAGCAGCCGCGGCGGGTCGAGGTAGCCGACGGCCGCGCCGGTGCCGGCGCCGAGCAGCACCGGCACCGAGCCCCAGCCGAGGACGTCGTTCAGCGCGTAGACGTAGTCCCCGTGGCGGGCCCGGGCGACGATGATGCTGAGCGAGATGTACCCGCCCGCCGTGAGCCCGGCCACGCCGCCGATCCCGGCGGTCAGCAGCCGGTTCTGCGCCGTCGCGTCCCGGCCGACGGCGAACAGCGCGACGAATGCGCACGCCGCGACGCCCGCCCACCTCCGCACCGACATGGCCATCCGCGCCTCCGGTCACCGATTCGGCGGGCGGCGTAGCAACTTCCGTGCGGGGACCGGCGGCGCGGGCCCGAGCGGGTGAGGCCCGCGCCGCGGCGCGTGCGTCGGGAGCGGGCGACGGCGCTCAGTCGAACTCGACGCGCGACGCCGCCTGCTCGGCGCCGACCCGGCCGGCCACGATCTCGGCGCGCGCGTAGTTCTCGCCGCGCACGGGCGAGCCGGCCAGCCGGCGGAGCATCGTGAGTTGGCCGACGTGCGTCAGCGCGTCGGCGACCGGCCCCTGGAACAGCACCTCCGCAGGGCGCCCCAGCGCCGCGTCCGACGCCAGGTACGCGTCGAGCGCAGCCAGCCCGGCGAAGAAGCGCTCGACCTCGGCATCCCACGGCAGGGGCTCGGAGTCCTTCCAGCGGTGCTCCCCGCGCGCCAGCCAGAGCGCCCAGTCGAGCAGGTCGCCGATGTGCGCCAGGATCCGCGCCGGCGTACGCGTGTCGGGGCCGACGCGGAACTCCGCGAAGCCAGCCGGCGCGCCGCGCACGGCCTTCCCGCCGCGGTACGCGAGCGTCGCCAGCGTGTGCCGCAGCAGCTCCCGCTTCGGGTCCGTCGAGAACGTCTGGATCTCCGTCATGAGGTCCCTTCCCGGCCGCCTAGCCGTTGCCCTCCAGGAACTCCCGCAGCACCGCCGCGCTGCTGTGCTCGGGGTCGCGCGCGGCGAAGAGGAGCGTGACCGGGCCACGCTCCAGCTCGGCGCGCAGCCGCGCCAGCGCCTCGGCGTGCCCCTCCAGCTCCGCGCGGTAGCGCCGACGGAACTCGGGCCAGCGCGCCCGGTCGTGGCCGTACCACTCGCGCAGCTCCTTGCTCGGCGCGACGTCGCGCAACCAGAGGTCGGCGGCGACGTCGGCCTTCGTCAGCCCCCGCGGCCAGAGCCGCTCCACAAAGACGCGGAACCCGTCGTCCGGCGACGCCGGCTCGTAGACCCGCTTCAGGCGGAGCTCACCGCGCTGCGACATTCGACCCCCTCCGATCGTTTGCTGCCGTGATCGGCCGGCCCTCAGCGCCCCGCGTCGCCGACGCGCGTGGCCTGGAGCGTCGCCCCGCGCTGCACGAGCGTGAAGCCGGTCGCGTGGCCGCCGTCGAGCGTGAACGTGAGCTTGAACGTGCGGTCGACCTCGGTGCGGAACGCGTGGTTCCCGAGCGGGATCAGCTCGATCGGCGGCTGCCCGGGGGCCTCCGCCACGAGCGCCATCTTCCCGGCGATGACCGTAAACGGGCGCACCGTGCCGTCGGGCATGCGCAACTCGTAGCGGCCGGCATAGCGCCGGCGCGCCGCCTCGCTCAGCTCCGCGCGCGGCGGCTCCGCCTCGACCGGCAGCCCGAGCGCCACGCGGGCGATGTTGCGGAGCAGCGCGTCCGGCCGCGCCGTGCCCGAGTTCGTGAGCACGGTCACCGAGAGCGAGTCCGCCGGGAAGTAGGCGTTCGCGGTGATGAAGCCGGGGATCCCGCCGCCGTGCGTGACGATCCGGTGCCCGGCGAGCGTGTCCACCATCAGGCCGAAGCCGTACTTCGACGCCGCCGCCGCGCCGACGGGTGTCGTCATCTCCCGGTACGACGCCGGCGAGACGACGCCGCCGGTGGCGAGCAGCCGGTTCCAGCGCGCCAGGTCGCCGACCGTGGAGCAGAGCGCACCGGCGGAGTACGGCTGCGTCATGCTCAGGTAGGCGGCGTTGCTCCAGCCGTCGGCGCCCCAGTCGTAGCCCCGGGCCCGGTGCGGCAGGAGGCGCCGCGTGTCGCAGTAGTAGGTGTGCTCCAGCCCGAGCGGGCGCAGCAGCTTCTCCTCGATGTAGCGCGGGTACGGCTCGCCGGTCACGTGGTCGAGCAGCATCCCGAGCACGACATAGCCGCTGTTGTCGTAGCGCCACTTCGTCCCCGGCTGGAACCACAGGCTGTCGTCCGCCGTGAGCGCGACGAGCGTGTCCGGCGGCATGTCCTCGCCCCAGCGCCGCGTCCACCGCGGCCCGACGTCCGTGTAGCTGGGGATCCCGGAGGTGTGGTTCAGGAGCTGGCGCACGGTGACGCCGCGCCACGCGGCCGGCAGCCCGGGAACGTGGCGGCCGATCGAGTCGTCGAGCGCGACCCTCCCCTGCTCCACGAGCCGCATCACCGCGGCGGCCGTGAACTGCTTCGTGATCGAGCCGATCTCGTAGAGCGTGGCGGCCGTCGCCGGGACCCGATTCTCGAGGTCCGCTTCGCCGTACCCCGCCAGGATCAGCGTATCGCTCCCACGCACCACCGCGACGGACACGCCCGGCGCGCGGTGCTGCGCGACGAACGCGCGGGCCAGCGAATCCACGCGGGCGTGGACGACGCGCGCCGGCGGGCGCGTCTGCGCGCCGGCCGCCGCGGCCAGCAACGGCGTGGCGAGGAGAGCGAGCGCGATGCTGCGTGCGATCATCCGCATGGCGTTCATTGGGGTCGGGGTCGGGGTCGGGCCGGAGCGCGCGGGATCGGGTCCCCGCGGCACGGTAATGTACGTCCCTCGCCGGCGCGAGGTTTCCGCGTCCGCGGGGCCCGCGGCGCCCGCCACGCGCCGGCCGCGAACCGGCGCACCGCCGGCGGCCAATGCTGGTGCCGATCTTGCGGCTGGCGGCGTCGCCTATGCCGTTGCCGACCCCGCGCGCCACGCGTCTGCCCCGGCGGACCACCCCGCAACGGCCGCGCCCCGCGCTGGCGCTGGCGCTGCTCCTCGGCGGGGCGCTGGCGTGGCCGGCGGCGCTGCGCGGGCAGGCGGCCGCGGCCGCACGGCCGGAGCGCCCGGCCGTCCACAGGATCCGGTACACGGGCAACGCGCACGTGGACGAGGACCTGTTCGACCAGAGCCTGGCCACGCAGGCCACGCGCTGCCGGAGCATCTTCTACGCGCCGATCTGCGCGGTCAGCAACTCGCCGACCTTCGAGGAGCGGCACTACCTCGACCGCGAGGAGCTGGCGCGCGACGCGCTGCGCATCCGCGTCCTCTACTGGCGCCTCGGCTACCGCCACACCACCGTGCGCACGGAGGTGACCCCCGCCGGCGACGGCGCCGACGTCACGTTTCACATCGACGAGGGCCCGCCGACGATCCTGCGCGCCGTCCGGGTGACGCAGACCGATTCCGTGCTGAGCCGCAAGGACATCCGGCGGGCGCGGCTCCCGCGGCGGGGGCGGCCGGCCGACCTGTTCCGCCTGGACACGGCGCGCCTGGCGCTGCGCGACCGGCTCTGGGACCGCGGCTACGGCGACGCCGTCGTCACCGACACCGTCGTGCTGCGCGACTCGCTGAACGCCGCGCTGCGCGTGACGCTGCGGCCGGGGAAGCGCACGACGGTCGACACCGTGGAGGTGCACGGCAACCGGGAGGTCACGGCGCGCACCGTGCGCCGCCTGGTCGACCTGAAGCCGGGGCAGCCGTACCGGCGGATGGACGTGCTGGACGCGCAGCGCCGGCTCTACGAGTCCGGGCTCTTCCGCCAGGCGGTGCTCACCGTGCCGGAGACCGCCGACTCGGCGAAGCGCATCGTGGTCACGGTGCGCGAGGCGCCGCTGACGAACGTGCGCGTCGGCGTCGGCATCAACACGACCGAGTTCGGCCAGGTGCAGGCGACGCTGACGCGCTTCAACTGGATCGGCACGGCGCGGCGCGTCGACCTCCAGGCGACGATCGCGAATCTGCTCGCGCCGCAGCTCTTCGACCAGGGGATCTTCACCAGCGCGGTGCCCCGCGGCGTGACCGGCGACGTCCGCTCCGCCTACCTCCAGCCGACCTGGCAGCTCTCGCTCCAGGTCTCGCAGCCGTGGCTGTGGTCGACGCGGAACGCGCTTGCGGCCAGCGTGTTCACGCAGCGGCGGAGCATCCCGGGGATCGTCATCGACCGCGGCTACGGCGGGCAGGGCACGTTCACGCGGCGCCTGGCGCGGCGCACGGCGGCGTCGCTCACGTACCGCTACGAGCAGACCCGGGTCGAGGCCGGCGAGCTGTACTTCTGCGTCAACTTTGGCATCTGCCGGCTGCCGCAGATCAACGCGCTGCGCGGCGCGCACCGGCTCTCGCCGCTCTGGCTATCGCTGACGGCCGACTGCGCGGACGACCCGCTGGAGCCCGCCTCCGGCTTCACCGCGCACCTCGACCTCGAGCACGCCGCCAGCTACACCGCGTCGGACTTTCGCTACAACCGCGCGGCCGGCGAGTACGCGCGCTACGTCCGCGTCGGCCGGGGCGTGCTCGCCGCCCACGTGCGCGGCGGCATCATCCGCGCGCTCGCCAGCACCGCGGGCGCGGTCGGCGCCGACACGGGGACCGCCATCATCCATCCGCGCAAGCAGTTCTACGCCGGCGGCTCGCGCTCCGTACGCGGCTACGCCGAGAACCAGCTCGGGCCGCGCGTGCTCACGGTCGACCCGGACCAGCTCATCACGCCGGAGGACACGCTCAACGGGCTGAGCCCGTGCACGCCGGCCAGCGTCGCCGACGGCACGTGCAACCCGAACGTGGCGCCGTCGACGCAGTTCCTGCCGCGGCCGCTCGGCGGGCTCCAGCTCCTCGAGGCCAGCGTCGAGTACCGCGTCCCGCTCTCGCCCACGCTGCTCGGCGCGGTGTTCGTCGACGCCGGCACCGTCGCGGACCCGCACCTGCATCTGGCATCGCCGAACCGGGTCAGCGCGATCACGCCGGGCTTCGGCGTGCGCTACCGCTCGCCGATCGGCCCGGTCCGCATCGACCTGGGCGTGCGCCCGCTCCTCGTCGAGGACCTGACCGTCTTCACGCAGGCGCCGGACTCGACGGGCGCGCTGCGCATCGTCCAGCTCGACACGCCCAAGCGCTTCGATCCGCTCGAGGGGCATGCCGGGCTCGGCCGCCTCCTGGCCCGGCTCCAGCTCCACCTCGCGATCGGGGAGGCGTTCTGATGGATCCGCCCGCAGAGACCGCCGCCACCGAACGGCACGGCCGCCGCCCGCCCGCCTGGCTCGTGCTCCTGCTCGGGATCCTCGCCGGCTTCGGCGCCCTCACCGCCACGGCGATCCTCGTGCTGACCGAGACCGACTGGGGGCGCGAGAGGGTGCGCACCGCCGCGATCGGCAAGCTCACGGAGCAGATCGCCGGCCGCATCCGCATCGGCAAGCTCCAGGGCCACCTGCTCCTCGGCGCCACGCTCATCGACGTGTCGATCGAGGACAGCACCGGCGGACCGTTCCTGCGCGCCGACACGATCCGGCTGCACTACTCGCTGCGCTCGTTCCTCACGAAGCGGCTCGACTTCGACGACGTCCGCGTCGCACGGCCGCGGCTCGTGCTCGACCAGCCGCCCGGCCAGAGCTGGAACTTCCAGCGGATCTTCCCACGCGACACGACCGCGGCCGACACCGTCCCCGGCTTCGGCTCCTGGGTCCGCCTCCACGACCTGACGATCCGCAACGGCACCATCGTCGTGCGCCAGGCGTGGGCGCCGCCGGACTCGCTGAAGGGCGCCGCGCGCCGGCGCTACATCGCGCAGGCGACGTCGCCCTCGAGCCGCCCCTGGATCGTCCGCGTGCCCGGCGGCTGGCAGCGCATCTCGAGCTTCGGCGACGTAAACGCGCGCATCCCCTACGTCCGCTTCGCCGACCCGGACAGCACTGCGCGCGTCGTCGACGTCGACTCGCTGCGCATGACCGCCTTCGTGTACCGCCCGCCGCCGGCCGTCGTGCGCCAGCTCTCCGGGCGCTTCGTCGTCGACGACGACTCCGTCTACTTCCGCGACGCGGTCGTCGCGCTGCCGAACAGCCGCCTCGCGGTGAGCGGCGCCTACGCGCTGGACGCGAGCGGCCTGTGGACCCGCCTGCGCACCACGCCCACCGCCGCGTTCCCGGACCTGCGCTTCGCCTACCCGCAGGCGCCGCCCGGCGGCGGCCGCTTCGCGCTCTTCGTGAACCGGCACCAGGACGGCACCCACGTCATCGCCCGCGACGTCGACGTGCGCGCCGAGGGCGCCCACGTCACCGGCTACGCCGACGTCCGGCTCGGGCCCAAGCCCCGCGTCGGCGCAAGCGACGTCGCGTTCACCGGCGTCGACACGCGCCTGATCCGGCGCTACACGAACGCGCGGCCGCCGGTGAACGGCACGCTCGCCGGGCACCTCCGCCTCGCGGGCACGCCCGCCGCGCTCGACGTCGACGGCTGGGCGTCGTTCCGCGAGGTCGGCGGCGCGACCAGCCGCATCGACGCCGACGGCCGCGTGCTCAACGGCCCCGCCGGGCTCGCCGCGCGCGACCTGCGGCTCCGCTTCCAGCCGCTGCGGCTCGCGCTGCTCGAGGCGTTCGGCCTCGACCTCCCCGTCGGCGGCCAGCTCCGCGGCCGCGCCACGCTGAACGGCCGGCTGCACGGACCGCTCGACCTGAAGGCCGACCTCACACACGCGGGCGGCGGCACCGGCGTCTCGCATGTGATCGCCGACGGGCGCATCATCACCGACGGCGGCGTGCTCGCCCGCGATCTCACGCTCCACCTCGACCCGCTCCAGGCGGCGCTCGTGCGCCGCTTCGATCCGTCCGCGCCGCTGCGCGGCACGCTGACCGGGCGCGCCACGCTGAACGGCGACCCGAACGGCCGCCTCGCCGTCGACGCGAACCTGGTGAACCGCGATCCGCAGGCCGGCCGCTCCCACGTCCGGGCCGACGGGCTCCTCCTCCTCGGCGGGCCCGCGACCGGGATGCGCAACCTGCGCCTCCGGCTCGAGCCGCTCCAGCTCGCGCTGGTGCGACGCGTCGCGCCGTCGCTCCCGGTCGACGGCACACTCGCCGGGTGCGCCACGCTGAACGGGTCGACCGCCGGCCGGATCGCCGCCACCTTCGACCTCGCGCACGACGCCGCCACCGGCCCGTCCCGCTTCGTCGGCCGCGCCGTCGTGAACGCGCGCGCGCCGACGAGCTTCTTCAACATCGACCTGCGCGCGCCGACGGACGTCGCGCTCGCAACGGTCGGCCGCTTCCTCCCCGCGGCCGGGCTGCGCGGCCGCGCCGCCGGCTCCTTCTCCGCGCACGGCCCGATGAGTGACCTCTCCGTCGCGCTCGACCTGGCCACGAGCGGCGGCGGCCGCATCGCCGGCGCCGGGACGCTCGACCTCGCCGCAGCGACGACGCGCTACGACGTCGCCCTGCGCCTCAACGCGTTCGACGCCGCCGCCGTCACGACGCGCGGGCCGAGCACACGCCTCACCGGCACGCTCGCCGTGCAAGGACAGGGCACCGATCCGGCCACCATGACCGCGCTCGTGCGCGCCGACCTCGTCGACCTGCGCCTCGGCGGCCAGACGTTCGACACCACGCACGTCCTCGCCCGCATCGACGACGGGCT
The DNA here is from genome assembly GCA_019689775.1 of Gemmatimonadota bacterium. Lineage (GTDB taxonomy): Bacteria > Gemmatimonadota > Gemmatimonadetes > Longimicrobiales > RSA9 > JADGGV01. Next base: position 3,096 of record JADGGV010000058.1, on the reverse strand, counting down.
CGCCGTCGTGCAGCGCGGCCAGATCCGGCTCGCCTCCGCCCGCGCGGACCTGACCGGCAGCTTCGGGCTCGTCGCCGGCCGCAGCGGCACGCTCCTCTTCGACGTCGAGGTCGACTCGCTGTCGCGGTTCGACGGGCTCGCGCCCGCGGACACGACGCGCGTCCGGCCGCGCCCCCTGCTGCACGCCCGGGCGCTCGCCCGCGCGCGGGCGGACTCGGCCCGCGCCGCGCGCCGGACGGAGGTCGAGCGCATGGCCACCGGCCGCCCCGGCGCGCCACGGCTCCGCCTGGTCGCGCCGCCCGCGCTGCGCCGCGACTCGATCGCGGGCCGCCTGACCGCCCGCGGCCAGATCAGCGGCAACGTGAAGCTCTTCGACGCGCGCGGCACCGCGATGGCGGACCACGTCGCGTTCGACGGTACGACGCTCGGCCGCGGGCGCGCGACGTTCACCATCTCGGGCTTCGGCTCGCCGCTCGCCGGGCTCAGCCTGGACGCCCGCGTCGACTCGCTGCGCGTCGGCGGCTTCGCGTTCGACAGCGGCAGCGCGCGCGTGCGCTACACCGGCGTGCGCGACCGCGGGCGCGGCACCGCCCGCCTCGCGCTGTTCCAGGACTCGCTCCGCGACTACCGCCTCGCCTCCGCGTTCCAGCTCGCGCTGGACCGGCGCGAGGTCCGCCTCGATACCCTCGTGCTGCGCTTCGATACGACGCGCTGGGCCGCCACGCACCCCGGCACGGTGCGCTGGAGCCGGCCCGGCCTCCAGTTCGAGGCGATCGACCTGGCCAGCAACACCGGCGGCCACGTCTCGCTCGAGGGACGCCTGCCCACCGACGCGCCCGCCGACCTGCGCCTCGACGTCGAGCGCCTCCCGATCGGCGACATCGTCGCCATGCTCCAGGACACGACGCAGGTCGCCGGGCTGCTGTCGCTCCACGCGCGCATGCGCGGCACCCGACGCACGCCGATCATCGCCGGCGACTTCACGCTGGCGCACGCCCGCTACGGCGCCCAGCGGCTCCTCAACCTGCGCAGCACGTTCGCGTACGCGAACACGGAGCTGAACGCCCACGCCGTCGCCACCGGCGATCCGATCCCGGTCGAGCTGTTCGACGCCGACGCGCGCCTGCCAATCAACCTCGCGCTCGCCGGCTACAGCGGCCCCCGGCTGCTCGACCGGCCGCTCAGCGTGCTCGCCCGCGTCGACTCGCTCCCGCTCGAGGCGCTGCCCAACCCCGTCACCGAAACGGTCACCGACGTGCACGGGCGCGTGCGCGGCAACATCCAGCTCCACGGCACCTACGACGCGCCACGGCTCGCCGGCGAGCTGGTGCTCGATCGCGGCTCGATGCGGCTCGTCTACCCGAACGTGCTCCTCGAGGACGTGCACGGCCGGCTGCGCCTGCGCGGCGACTCCGCGTTCGTCGACTCGCTCGTCGCCCGCAGCGGCGGCGGCACCCTCGCGACCGGCGGGAGCCTGGTCCTCGCCTCGCTCGCGCGCCCCACCTTCAACCTGACCGTCGACCTGCGCCGCGCGCTCATCCTCGACAACGACCAGGGCCGCATCCGCGCGAACGCCGACCTCACCGTCAAGGGACCGTTCGACCGCGTCGCCATCGGCGGAAGCGCGACCATCCTCGACGGCGTCATCTACGCGCCCGACCCGACCACCAAGCGCCGCGTCACGAACCTCGACGACCCGATCTTCGCGCAGGCCATCGACACCTCCCGCGTCCCCCCCGGCGTGCTCCCCAGGCCGAATCCCCTCCTCGAGAACCTCACCGTCGACGTCGCCCTCCGCGTCGAGCGCAACACCTGGGTGCGCAACACCGACGGCAACGTCGAGATCTACACGCCGCAGCGCGAGGGGCCGCTCCACGTGCGGCTCGACCGCCGCGCCCGCACGCTCACGCTCGAGGGCGTCATCAACGCCGACCACGGCGAGTACACGTTCGCCGGGCGCACCTTCCAGCTCACGACCGGCTCCATGACCTTCGTCGGCGGCCCGACGCTGAACCCGCTCCTCCAGCTCACCGCCCAGTACGACGTCCGCCGGCAGGGACAGGAGGCGCTCATCATCCAGATCCACGTGCTCGGCGACCTCCAGCACCCCCGCGTCACCCTCGAGAGCAACGCCCAGCCGCCGCTCTCGCAGAGCGACCTCATCAGCTACCTCGCCTTCGGCCGTACCGCCGGCTCCCTCATCGACGTCAGCGGCTCCAGCATCGCCACCGGCCCCGGCCGCACCCTCGGCGGCCTCACCGCCGTCGCCCAGCAGCAGCTCGGGCCCCTCGCCCTCGGCGCCTGGGTCGACCAGGCCGTCTCCGAGGTCGAGCGCCAGGGCAGCCGCGCCGGCCTCGACGTCTTCCGCCTCCACCCCGGCGGCATCCCCGACGAGTTCGCGTTCCAGAACTACTTCGCGAACCTCGTCCGCGGCACCCAGTACGAGGCCGGGAAATACCTCAGCCGCCGCCTCTTCGTCAGCCTCGGCGGCGACTTCTACACCAGCCCCGGCGTCGCCATCGAGTACCGCACCCCCGGCGGCTTCTCCTGGAGGACGACGTGGTTGCCGGTCTACCTCCCCGGCCAACCCACCCTCTCCGTCAACGACCGCAACTCCACCCAGGCCCGCTCCTTCGGCACCTTCTTCTTCTGGAACCGCCGCTTCTAGGGCCCTGCGGGCGATGTTGGGGCGTCGGGCGCGGGCCGGGACGCCCCTCCTGGACGGCCCCCGGTGCCACGCCGGCGCCCCGGGGGCAGGAACGACAAACGAATTTAGTTATGGACAGGATGAACAGGATAAAATCTGATAGAGGCAACGCGGGCTTCGACGAAGTTTGCCGAGTACCATAATGAAATATAATTATGTTGATGCACGATGCTGGCGTTGCAATTTCAATTGCCACTAAAACACACCACAAAACGCAAAGTATTATTTGTTCTAGTGAAGCTTGCAGTTATCAGATTTTATCCTGTTCATCCCGTCTAATTAATGCAGTTCGGGCGCCGGCGCGGCCCCGGCGCGAGACGCACGCCGCGACCCCACCCGGCACGTCGGCCCCACACCGCGAATCTTCCGACCATCCCACGCCGCTATCC
>JADGGV010000689.1 GCA_019689775.1 Gemmatimonadota bacterium | reverse complement strand
CCCCTCACCACTCCAGCCCCAGCGCCCCCGTCACGAACCGCAGCAGCGGCGCGACGGTCGCGCACACCTCCGCATAGCGCTCGAGGAAGTCGGGTGCGCACACCTCCGCCTCGGTGAAGCTCGCCATGGCGTAGAAGTCCTTGAGCCTCAGGTCATCGATGAAGGGGTGCGCCGGGTCGTAGCCGGCGGGCGCGCGCTTCAGCGCGTCGCCCTCGACCGGCAGCGCCATGCGACGCACCGCCCGCCACGCCTCGGGCTCCGCCACGATCCGGTCGCGGACGCGCCTCAGGCTCGCCGGCTCGGGGTGGTAGAGCCCGCCGCCGCCGAAGCAGGAGCCGGGCTCCAGGTGCAGGTAAAAGCCCGGCGCGCTCACGCTCTTCCCCGCCGAATGGCGGAAGTGCGCCGCGGCGGCCGTCTTGTACGGCGTCTTGTCCCTCGTGAAGCGCGTGTCGCGGTAGATCCGGAACATCGACCCGCCGACGGGACGCGGGTCCGACCGGAATGCCGGCGCGATCCGCTCGAGCGCCGCGCCAAAGTCGCCGATGAAGCGCAGCATCGGCGCCTGGACGACCTCGACGTAGCGCCGCTTGTTCGCGGCGAACCACTCGCGGTTGTTGTTCTCCCTCAGCTCGCCCAGGAACTCGAACAGCTCCGGGCCGAAGTGCGGCGTCCTCGTCGCCATAGGGATCCTCGCGGGAGCGGGCTCGGGGTGGGCGCGCGCAGAACCGGCGTCGCGTGCCGCGGCACGTTACGGGACCGCGGCCGCCGATTCAACGCCGCGCGCCACTCCCGGGCGACGTCGCCTGCGCCGGGGTGCCGGCGTGTGTCTGCCGCCTTCGCGACGCCACCCGCGAAGCCCGGCGCCTGGCGCCGCGGTCGGACGGCGCCCGATCCCTCAGCGGTCCTCCTCCACGATCAGCGCCGTGATCGGACCGCCGGTGGAGATCTCGAGCGCGTGCCCGACCACGGCTTCCCCCTCCGGCGACGAGAGCGCCGACTCGATCGCCTGCCGCGAGTCGAACGTCAGCTCCGCCACCCGTGCGTACGGCACCTCACCGCCCGGAGCGCCGACGACCCGCCCCGCCGTGAACCTCCGCACGCCCGGCATCTTCGCCATCACCAGCGGCACGTGCTCGTCGCGGTAGCGCCGCTCGAACGTCGACGCGTCCAGCGGCGGCGGGTACAGCACCAGGAGCTTCGCCATGGGGCACCTCGCGGCGGGAACGGGAGGGGAGCGTGGGGCAGGACCGGCGTCGGACCGCTCCGGCACGTACCGGAGCGCACCACGAATCTGGCGCCGCGCCGGGTCGGTTGGCCAGGGTCGTGGCGCGCCGGACCGCGGGCAGAAAAAAACGCCCGCGCAAGGCGGGCAACTCGCGGAGCACGGCAAACGCCCGCTCAAGACGGGCAAGTCGCAGAGGGCGGAACGCGCCGTTGGAAGACCGGGTTCTCGGACTCTCGAGCCCCGACCCGGAAGCCTCGGCCTACCCCCTGCCGAGGGCCTGGCTTCCGCTCCGGGATCCGGTGCCGGCTGGCGTGGTGTCGGCCCAACGTGCCGAGCGCTCCGCCCCGGCGGATGGCGGGGGAGGGATTCGAACCCTCGACCTTCGGGTTATGAGCCCGACGAGCTACCGGACTGCTCCACCCCGCGATCGCCCTATTTCAATCTAGGTTGAAACAGGGCGGGCGTCAAGCCGGGCGGTGGATTCGGGCGCGGATCCGGGCGGGTACGGTCCGGGGACATAGGTAACAGGCAAGTCCGGGGACATCGGTAACACTTCGGGGGTTGACCAGGGGCACTCGAAGAGGAGGCCCCGATGCCCT
>JADGGV010000688.1 GCA_019689775.1 Gemmatimonadota bacterium | reverse complement strand
GGAGCAGACCCCGGCCGCCGGGCAGCCGACGCCCGGGGCGCCGCCGGCGTTCAACACGGCGCCCGCGGTGGGCCCGGAGGTCTCGGCCGCGACGTTCGCGGAGGCGGAGAAGCTGGTGCAGGTGCGGATGACGGAGGCGCAGCGCGCGATGGCCGCGCGGAGCTGGCGCACGTCGATGGCCGGGCTGCTCGAGCGCCGCGCCGGGCCGCGGAAGGTGACGCTCGAGCCGGAGCTCGCCCCGGCGACGGTGTGGGATCCGCTCCTGGCGGGCATCAAGGCGAGCCCGGCGCGCGACCGCTTCGCGCGGAGCGCCGCCGATCCGGGGCCGCTGCCGGCGAGCGATGCGGACATCGCGTTCGCGCCCGTCTGGCGGCTCTCGCGCTGGATCGAGCGGCGCCAGCTCACGTCCGAGCGGCTGACGCGCATCTACCTGGACCGGATCCGGCGCTTCGACCCGAAGCTGCGCTGCGTCATCACGCTCACGGCGGAGCGTGCGCTGGAGCAGGCGAAGCGGGCGGACCGCGAGATCGCGGCGGGGCGGTACCGCGGGCCGCTGCACGGGATCCCGTGGGGCGCGAAGGACCTGCTCGACACGGCGGGGATCCCGACGACGTACGGCGCGGAGCCGTTCCGGAACCGGGTGCCGGCCGCGGACGCCGCCGTCGTGAAGCGGCTCGACGAGGCGGGCGCCGTGCTCGTCGCGAAGCTGAGCATGGGCGCGCTGGCGCTGAACGACATCTGGTTCGGCGGCCAGACGATGAACCCGTGGCTGCCGGAGGAGGGTTCGGGCGGCTCGAGCGCGGGCCCCGGCGCGGCGGTGGCGGCGGGGCTCGTCGCCTTTGCGATCGGGAGCGAGACGGGGGGCAGCATCATCGATCCCGCGATGCGCTGCGGGATCGTCGGGCTGCGGCCGACGTACGGCCGGGTGCCGCGCACGGGCGCGATGACGCTGTGCTGGTCGCTCGACAAGCTCGGGCCGATGACGCGCGGCGTCGAGGACGCGATCCTCGTGCTCCAGGCGATCTCCGGCCCCGACGCCGGCGACGTGGCCAGCCGCGCCGCCCCGCTGGACTTCGACGCAAGCGAAGGCGTGCGCGGCCTGCGCGTCGGCTACTTCCCGCAGTGGATGAACGAGGCGCCGGCGACGGACGTGGACCGCGCCGCGCTCGATCTCGTCCGGCGGCTCGGGATGACGCCGACGGAGGTCTCGATCCCGGACTGGCCGTACGATTCGCTGAACCTGCTCCTGTTCGCCGAGGCGGCGGCGGCGTTCGAGGACCTCACGTTGAGCGGCCAGGCGGACCAGCTCCGCGAGCAGACGCCGGACGCGTGGCCCAACCTCTTCCGCGAGGCGCGGTTCCTGTCGGCCGTCGACTTCGTGCAGGCCGACCGGCTGCGGCGCAAGGTCGCCCACGAGATGGCGCGGCTGATGGAGCGCGTGGACCTGCTGCTGGTCCCGTCGCTGCGCGACGAGATGCTCGTGATCTCGAACAACACCGGCCACCCCTCGCTCACGCTGCGCACGGGCTTCGTCGAGGTGTCGCAGGCGCGCAGCGACTGGGCGCCGGATCCCTCGCGGCCGCTGCCGACGTTCCCGACCCCGCGCCGGGTGCCGCACGGCATCACGCTCATCGGCCGCCTCTTCGACGAGGGCACGATCACCCGCGTCGGCATGGCGCTGGAGCGCGCGGCCGGGGTGGCGGACGAGCGGCCGGCGGGGTTCTGATCCGTTCCGCTCTCGTTTCCACCTCCGCTCCGGAACCCCCGGGAGCGGCCGCCGCCGCGCGGAGGCCGCCCCGGCGCGGACGCCTCCCCGGCCGGCGC
>JADGGV010000687.1 GCA_019689775.1 Gemmatimonadota bacterium | reverse complement strand
ACGCCCGCTGCTCCTCCGGGGGGGGCGGCGCGCCGGCGCGGGCCACGGCCCGCGCGACGAACCGCGATCGCGGCGGCGCGCGGCCGGCGCGCCGCCCCCGGACCGCGGGCGGGTTCCCGTCGGAAGGACATGCGCGGAGAGCGTGCCAGCCCGGGCTCAGCGCCGGTCCGGAGGGGCGGGTCCGTCCAGCGCGGCCAGGATGTCGGCGTCGAGGATCGCGAGCACGGGGTTGTGGTCGCTGAGCGCGTCCCATGCCGGGCCGCTGATCACGTGGCAGGCGACGAGCGCCGGCGCCCACGCCGCGGGGATGAAGATGCCGTCGCAGTGGTACGGCGCGGCGCGGTTCGCCGACCAGCGCAGCGTCTGGGCGAGCGGGCGGCCGGGATTCGCGGTCTGCCAGCAGGAGATCAGCCCGAGCTCGTCCGCGAGGCGCGCACGCAGCTCGCGCTCGCCGCGGCTCATGCGCACCGGCTCGTCCGGACCGCGCACGCCGACGACGACGTTCCGGTCGCCGCCGACCACGAGGTCCGCGCCGTCGCCGAACGGGGCGAGGCGATCCAGGATCGCGCCCATGGTGCGGACGTAGCCGCGCTCGCCGGCGGGACAGTGGACGCTGAAGACGCGGAGCGGCTTGCCGGCAGGCGACGCGGCGGCGGGGAGCTCGGCGCCGACGACCCAGCCGCGGAACCCGGGGATGTCGATCGGCGTCGCGGCGACGGCACGGCCGTAGAACGCGGTGCCCCACCGGCCCGACCCCGATGCCCGCCGCGGCGAGCCCCAGCCCGAGCACGCCGGCGGCGAGCGTCAGGAGCAGCGTCTCGGCCAGGAACTGCGTCGCGAGGTGGCGCCGGCTCTCGCCCAGCGCCGTGACCACCGCCACCACGGTGAACCCCGGGCTCCGCGCCAGCGACCGCGCCGCCAGCCGGATCTGCCGGACGAACGTGCCCCACGTCTCCATGCGCCGCCGCTCCCGCGCCATGCCGTGATCGATCGCCAGCGTCGCCTCGCGGTACTCCCGCACGTCCCCGAAGCGCCGCGCCGCCGCCCGCCGCGCCGCCTCCGGGCTCATCCCCCGGGCGACGTTCTCCTCCACCCGCATCTCCAGGTGGAACGCGAACTCCTCCGCCAGCTCCTCGTCCGGACGCTCGCCGCGAACGAGCCGGCGCAGCGCGCGGTACCGGTCCGGGATCCACGCCATCGGCCGCCGCCCGGGCTCAGGCGGCGCCGGGCGCCATCACCCGCGCCACCGCCGCCGCAAACCGCGCCCAGCTCGCCGCCTCCGCACGAAGCTGCCGGCGGCCTGCCTCGGTGATCGTGTAGTACTTCGCGCGCCGGTTGTTCTCGCTGATCCCCCACTCCGCCGTCAGCCACCCCCGCGTCGTCATCCGGTGCAGCGCCGGGTACAGCGAGCCCTCCTCCACCCGCAGCGCATCGTCCGTCGTCCGCTCCAGCCACCGCGCCACGCCGTAGCCGTGCATCGGCCCCCAGGAGAGCGCCTGGAGGATCATCATGTCGAGCGTGCCCTGGAGGAGGTCGAGTCGCATGGAGGTTCGGGGGTGGATGCGGGCGCGGCGTCGGGCCGGCGGCCGGTTCGTGAGGGTGGGCGTGCACTCGCGGCGTCATGGCGCGTGGCGGCGCCGCGGCGCCGAGGGACCCGCCGCCGACCGCATCCGGCATGCAGCAGCCGGCAGCCGGCAGTCCGCAGCCACCGTCCAGCAGCCCGCATCCGTGGCGGGTTCCCCCAGAAGCTTGAGGTAAGGCGCGACGCGTTCCATAGGATGTCAAGGGGAAGACGTCTCGGGGGCCGGGCCGCGGACGCGGGGGC
>JADGGV010000686.1 GCA_019689775.1 Gemmatimonadota bacterium | reverse complement strand
GGCTGGCGCCGGGTGGCGCGGCGGCCCCACGTTACCGCCGCCGCGGCGCGGAGCGGTCGGGCTCGGCGCCTGGGCGCCGGGCGGCGGCGGGCGCGCGGGGAGGCGAAGGCCGGTGAGCCGGTGCAGGAGGGATGCTCGACGGTGAAGACGGACGTCGCGGGTCGGATCTGCGGGGCAGGTGCGGTGCGGGGGGTGGTCGGTCGTGTCGGCTGATCGCCTCCTCGTGTTCGCGCGCCGCCCGGCGGCTGGCCGGGTGAAGACGCGCCTCACGCCGCCGCTCGCGCCGGATGACGCGGCGCAGCTCTACGAGGCCGGCTTGCGCGATGTGGTCGCGTCGGCGGCGCGGGAGCGCGCCCGCATCGAGATCTGGTACGATGCCGGCGCCCAGGCCGATGCGTACTTCGCGACGGAGTTCCCGCTGCTGGTGCGCGTCCCACAGGCCGCGGGCTCGCTCGGCGAGCGGATGGAGGATGCGCTGGCGCGCAGCTTCGCCGACGGCGCGGAGCGCGTCGTGATCGTGGGGAGCGACGCGCCGACACTGCCGCTGAGCTCGATCGCGGCGGCGTTCGACGACCTGCACGAGGTCGACGCGGTGCTCGGTCCGGCCGCGGACGGCGGCTACTACCTGGTCGGCGTCCGCGCGGCGGGGTGGCCGCGCGCCGCGGCGCTGTTCCGGGACATCCCGTGGTCGACGGACGAGGTGCTGCGCAGGAGCGCGGAGCGGCCGGAGGCGGTCGGGCTCACGATCCGCTTGCTGCCGGGCTGGTACGACCTCGACCGGGCAGAGGACCTGGCGCGCGCCCGCGCCGACGCGGACCCCGAGTCGCACGTCGGGCGCTGGTTCGCCGGCCCGGACGGCGCCCGCTACTTCCCTGGCGGATGAGCGCGGTCGGGAGCGGCGCCCCGCGGCCGATCGTGCCGCCCGGGCTGATCCTGTTCGCCGCGGTCGCGGCGATGAGCTGGGCCGGTCCGCTCATCCGGCTGGCGACGGCGCCCGCGCTCGTCATCTCCGCATGGCGGCTGATGATGTCGGTCGCGATCATCGCCGGCGTGCTGGCGCTGCGCCGCGGCGGTGGCGGGGTGCGGCTCGGCGCGCGGGATTGGGCGCTCGCCGCGGCCTCCGGGCTGCTCCTCGCCCTCCACCTCTGGAGCTGGATCGCGTCGCTCGACCTCACCAGTGTCGCCAGCTCCGTCGTGCTCGTGAACACGCACCCGATCCTCGTCGCCTCGCTCTCCGCGCTGCTGCTGCGCGAGCGGGCGTCCGCCGTGCAATGGGTCGGGATCGGCATCGCGGTCGTGGGCGCCGCCGTCATCGGCTGGGGCGACTTCCATCGCGGCGCATCGCCGCTCGTCGGCGACGTGTTGGCGCTGGCCGGCGCCGGCTTCGTCTCCGGGTACTTCATCATCGGGCGGACGCTCCGGCAGCGCCTCGAGCTGTGGGTCTACATCGGGATCGTGTACGGCATCGCGGCGCTGACGCTGGCGCTCGCCGTGCTGGTCATGCCGGGCGTCCACCTCACCGGCTGGCCGACGCGCGACTGGCTCATCTTCGTCGCCCTCGCCGCCGGGCCGATGATGATCGGGCATACGGGCGTCAACTACGCGCTCCGTTTCGTGCCGGCGTACGTCGCGAACATCACGTTGCTCGGCGAGCCGGTGGGCTCGGCGCTGATCGCGTGGCTGCTGCCGCAGATCGGCGAGCGGCCGCCGGCGCAGACGCTCATGGGGGGCGCGCTCATCCTTCTGGGGATCGCGCTGGGCGTCCGCCGGGGCGGGGCGCGGGAGGCGCGCCGGACGGCGGAGGCGACGACCGTCGCCGACGCCA
>JADGGV010000057.1 GCA_019689775.1 Gemmatimonadota bacterium | reverse complement strand
TCGTCAGTTGGGTATAAGAGACCGGCCGCAGCGCGGCCGGTCAGAAGGTGTAACGCAGCCCCAGCTGGAGTTGGTAGTTGGACTCGAGCCGGTTGTAGTCGAACACCTTCGTGCTCGGATCGAACGTGAACGCGCCCTGGCTGTTGACCAGCGTCCCGGTCGGCAGCCCGGCCGAGCCCGAGCCGAGACCGAGCAGCCCCACGTCGCTGAACTGCGTGGTGACGTGGCCCCAGTCGCGATTCAGCAGGTTCATCAGGTTGAAGATGTCCAACTGGAGCGACACGTTCTGGACGCCGAGCGTCCGCAGCGACTGACGGACGCTAAGGTTCACGATGTTGGTCCACGGCGCGGTGCAGACGTTCCGCTCCATGATGTGGCCGCGCTGCTTCCGCAGGCAGTCGTCCGACTGGATGAACTTCTCGAACGCCGCCGCCTGCTGCGCGGCCGTGACGGTCTGGCTGCCGAACCGGGCGTCCACGAACTGGATCTCGTTCGGGTTCGTGGCATCGGTCGGCACATAGATCGGATCGTTGAACGTCAGGCCGTCGCCGTTCAAGTCGGCGGTGTAGACGAAGTTGTACGGGATCCCCGAGGACCCGGTGTAGATCAGCGACACCGTGGTGTTGGTCGGGAACGTGTAGCTCCCCTGCGCGACGATGCGGTGGCGCTGCTCGAACGAGGAGCGGGTCGCCGTCTTGTCCATCTGGTTCCCCGCCCACACGCGGCCGTACCGGTACTGCGAGTACGCCGTGCTGGATGTGAAGCTCTGGACGTCCCAGCCGCGGCTGTACGTGTAGGCGAGGCTCCCCTCCCACCGGTCCACGAAGCGGCGCGTCAGCTCGGCGGTCAGGTTATAGAAGTGATCCTTGTTCTGGTTGGCCACGTCGATGACCGTGTTGCGGCCAGCCACCTTGAGCGACGGGCTGCCCGGGCGGGTTCCGTACAGCACGCGGCCCTTCGCGTCGACGCCGATCGGGTCCGTCAGCGCGAGGTTGTAGTAGAATGGCGCGTAGAGCGCCTTCGTGTAGAGCGCCGTCAGCGAGGCGATCACGTTGTGGCCGAGGTCACGGTCGTAGCCCAGCGAACCGCGCAGCGTCTGCGGCATCCGCACGCTCGACTGGACCAGGTCGATCTCGCTGCCGGCGCTCGCCGTCACGCCATTCGAGCACGCCGTCGGCGGCGTCCGGACCGCGGCCGCGTCGAACGTCGGGGCGGTCCGGGTGCACGTGAGGAGCTGCACGCCGGTCAGGCCCGAGTTCTGGAACGCGTTGCTCAACCAGACGTAGGCCGGGTGACCGACGAAGGCGCCGATACCGCCACGGAGCTGGTTCCTGCGATCGCCGGTCACGTCCCAGTTGAAGCCGACGCGCGGCGACCACTGGAGGTGACCGGACGGGATATCGGCCGTATTACGGCCGAACTCCGCCAGCACGGTCGGGTTCGTCGGCGGCTTGTCGGAGAACGAGGGCCGGTCCACCCGCAGCCCGTAGGTCAGCGTGAACGTCGGCGTGGCGGCCCACTGGTCCTGGATGTACGCGCTGAGCGTCGCCGTCCTGAACTCGACGTGCCCGTCCCCGGTGCCCGGGGCCGGCACGCCGACGATGTAGGAGTAGGCCTTGCCGGCGCGGAGCGAGTCGACGGAATCGAAGGTCCAGACGCCGTTCGCCGACTGCGCATACAGGTTGTACGCCTTGAAGAACTCGTTCTGCGTCCCGATCGTCAGTGTGTGGTTGCCCAGCGGGATCGTGACGTTGTCGGTCAGCTCGACGATGTCCTGACGCACCTCATTGCCCTGCGAGTACCGCTCGGTCCCGGCCACGATCTGCGCGCCCGGGATGTTCACGCTCACCTGCGGCGCGTTCGAGGCGCCCGTGGCGGTACGCGGATCGCGAATCCGCGTGTACGACGCGCGCAGCTCGTTGTAGCCGCCATTCGCGAAGTGGGTCCGCAGCTCCAGCGCCGGCGCGTGCTTCTTCGAGGCGTACTGATACTGGTTCGACGTCAGCGCCAGCGTCGGCGACTGCCCGGTCGAGCCGCGCGCGAGCGCCTCGCTCCTCGCGTCGCCGTAGTTGTAGCGCAGAACCAGCGCGCTGTTGAACGGCAGGTCCGGGAAGTCCAGGCGCGCGAAGATGTTCGTCAGCGGGTTGTGCAACTTCACCGCGCCGGCCGAGCCCGTCGGCACCCCGAAGCTCTCGAGCGCCTGCTTGGCGGCGTCGATGTCCGCCGCGCTGACGTTGTAGCCCTTCGCGCCGAGGTAAATGCCCGTGGCCGGGGTGCTGTACGACTGCCGCTCGACGTTCGTGAAGAACAGCACCTTGTCCCGCACGATCGGGCCCCCGAGCGTGAAGCCGTACTGGTACTGGGAGTAGTCGTTCAGGTAATCCTGGCTCCGCGTCAGATCCTGGTTTCGGCCGAAGCCGTAGAGCGAGCCATGGAACTCGTTCGTGCCGGTCTTCGTCACCGCGTTGACGAGCAGCCCGGCGAAGTTCCCATGGCGCACGTCGAACGGCGCAAGCAGGACCTGGTACTCCTTCACCGCCTCGATGCCGATCGACTTCCCGTTCGCCTGCCCGCCCGGCTGGCCGGTCGAGCCCAGGCCGAAGAGGTCCGTCTCCGTCGTGCCGTCGATCTGCACCTGGTTATAGCGGTTGTTCACGCCGCCGCCGGAGAGGCCGCCGTTCGGTAGCGTCGTCGACACCTGCGGCGTCAGCGCGACGAAGTCGGTGAAGTTCCGGTTCAGCGAGGGCAGGCGACGCAGCGCCGAGTCCGTGATCGCGGTCAGGACGCCCGTGTGCGTGGGGCTGATGATGTCGGACGGCGCCGCGGCCTGCACGGTGACGCCGCTGATCTCGACCGCCTGCGTCTCGAGGTTGAAGTCGGCACGCGTCAACTGGCCAAGAGCCACGTAGACCTGCCGCGTCTGCGACGCCATGCCGATGCGCTCGACCGAGACCGTGTACGTCCCGGTTTCCAGCCCGGCCACCAGGAAGTGGCCGGCCTCCGTCGTCGCGACCGACCGCGTGACCCCGGTCGCGGGATTGCGAATCGTGACCTGCGCGCCGGCGACAGGACCATCCGCGCCGCGTACCGTTCCACCGATGCTGCCCGTCGTCGACTGTGCCGACAGCCGCCCAGCGCCCGTCGCGATCCCGACGGCCGTCAAAAAGGCGAGCACGCAGCGTAAGACTCTCATCACGGCTTCCCCTGTTGAGGTTGTCTGCCCAAAAACAAGAGCGGCCAGGGCTCTATCCATCGAGCCCGGCCACCGCGAGAACTGCGTCGTTCCATGGACAATGCATGCTCTGCGTTCGAGCTGGCGCCCGCCACGCCATCCAGCCGCGCCACCCACCGGGCACGTTTCGAGCGCGCGTTACGGTCCGAAGCGGCACTCGCGGACGCCGACTCCCACGAGTCGATGACGCTCTCCTCCGACCACCGCCCGACCAGACCGGACGGAACTTGCAACACGAGTTGAGTATAGCGTGAATTTACCGATAGTGGACGTCGCTCTCGTCGAGCTCCCCGTCTCGTGGGATGGCGCCGCGAAGCTTAGGCTCGGCGCCGGCCCCCGTCAAGTCAGTTCGTGAAGCGTCGGCGTACTCGTCACTTGGACGAAGCGCGGGGCGCCGGCGCGGCGTGCCTCGCAGCCGCGGCCGCTCGCGGCTGGCGCCAGCCCGGGGCACCGGGCAGCGCCTCCCGCCGTTCCGACGGCCGGGCCGCCACAAGAACGCCCCCGGGGCGGCTGAGCCGCCCCGGGGGGCCGATCGAGTGCGGAGGTACGCTCAGGCGCCGACGCCGGCCGGGACCTCCATCCGATCGCGCGCCAGGTACTCGCCGGCGAGGTCGACGAGCTCCCGCGAGCCGAGGTAGAGCGGCGTGCGCTGGTGCAGGCTCTCGGGCTGGATGTCGAGGATGTCGCGCTCGCCGTCGGTGCCGCGGCCGCCCGCCTGCTCGGCGATGAGCGCGAGCGGCGCGGCCTCGTAGAGCAGGCGCAACTTGCCGTTCGGGGACTTGGTGTCCGCCGGGTACATGAAGATGCCGCCGTAGAGCAACGTGCGATGGAAGTCGGCGACGAGGGAGCCGATGTAGCGGCTGGAGTACGGCTTGTCGTTGCGGCTGTCGACCCCCTTGAGGTAGTCGATGAAGCGGCGCTGGCCGTCCGACCAGCGGCTCCAGTTCCCCTCGTTGACGCTGTAGATCCGCTGACCGGGGCGTGGGATGCGGATGTTCGGATGGCTGAGCAGGAACTCGCCGATGGACGGATCGAGCGTGAAGCCGTGCACGCCGGCGCCCGTCGTGTAGACGAGCATGGTCGAGGAGCCATAGACGACGTAGCCGGCCGCGACCTGCCGGCGGCCGGCCTGGAGGCAGTCCTCGAGGCTGCCCCGGGGGTGGTCGCTGATCTTGCGGTGGATGGAGAAGATCGTGCCGACGGAGACGTTGGCGTCGATGTTGGACGAGCCGTCGAGCGGGTCGTAGAGGAGCACGTACTTGCCGGTTGGGAACTGCGGCGGGATGTCGAGGACGTGCTCGTGCTCCTCGGAGGCCAGGCAGCAAAGCAGCCCGCCGTGGTCGAGCGCCTTGAAGATCACCTCGTCGGCGTACAGGTCCAGCTTCTTGACCTGCTCGCCGTGGACGTTGACCGATTCCGTGCCGCCGAGGATGTCGACGAGGCCCGCCTTGTTGACCTCGCGGGAGATGATCTTCGCGGCGAGCGCGATCTCGTAGAGGATGTTGCTGAAGGCGCCGGTCGCCTCCGGGTGGAGGCGCTCCTGCTCGATGATGTGGCGCTCGATCGTGACGACCGAAGCCGGTTTCGTGGTCATGAGGTCCTCCCTCCTGGCCAGCGGTTCGGGGCGGCGCGTGGGGTCGACCGCCCTCAGCCTGCGGGTCTGTCCTCGGCCGCCCGCGCCTCCACCTCGAAGGGGTTCGCGTGGTAGCCGTAGCGCACGTGGCCGAGGACATAGCGCGCCGCGAACGTGAGCGGATGCGCCTGCCACTGGCGAACGTGCGCCATCTCGTGCCGGAGCAGCCGCGTCGTGAGCAGCACGCCGGGGTGGACCACGATGGTTCGGCCGAGCGTGACCGCCGCCGCGGGGCGTCCCATCCCGGAGAGAAGCCCACCCAGCATCGGGATGAGTCGGCCGCGCCGGACCGACACGCCGGGGGGGACGGGCTCCGGCGGGTCCAGCTCCTCGCCCGCCAGGGCGCGCACGAGCGGGTCGATCATCGGCCCGTCTCCACGCGCCAGCCGCCGTCCGGCCGCACCATCACCCGCACCATGCCCCGCAGATCGGTGCGGAGCGTTCGGATCCCGTGTCGCGCGAGCCGCGCCATGACCTCCGGCGCCGGATGGCCGAAGCGGTTCCGGCGGCCGACCGAGACGAGCGCGAGGCGCGGCGCCGTCGCCTCCAGCAGCGCCTCCGAGGTGGCGGTCCGGCTGCCGTGGTGTCCGACCTTGAGCACGACGACCCGGATGGCGCCCTGCCGCTGCGCGAGGATCCGTTCCTCCGTTGCGACCGGCGCATCGCCCATGAAGAGGGCCGAGAAGTGCCCATATCGCAACAGGAAAGCGGTGGAAAAATCATTGGGGTCCAGACGGTCGTCAAGCACGCCGGGCGCCGGCGCGAGGAACTCGATCGTCATCCCATCGAGCTCGAAGCGGCGGCCGTCGCGGGCGGCGAGCCACCGGATGCCGTGCCGTCGCGCGTCGTCCAGCGTGGCCAGGTAGAGCGGCGTGCCGTTGGGCACGGCCGGGTCGAGGACGGCGCCGACGGGAAAGGCGTCGAGGACCGCCTGCGCGCCGCCAATGTGGTCGGCGTGCGGGTGCGTGAGGATCAGCGCCTCGATGCGTCGCACGCCGCGGCTGCGCAAAAACGGCACCACCCGAGCGCGGCCGGCGTCGAAGTCGTCGCTGCGGGGGCCGGCATCCACGACGAGCCAGCGCCCGGCGGGGGAGCGGATCACGAGGCCGTCGCCCTGGCCCACGTCGAGGGCGACGATCTCGACCATGCCGGCGCCGCGCAGGCCGAGCAGCGCAGGCCAGACGACGAGCACGGCGGCGGCGGCGCCGGCGCCGACCCAGACGCGAGCCCGGCCGGCGCGCACCGGGCTCCGCGCGTGCCCGGGCGGCGCGAGGCGCGCGCGGCCGGCGAACCCGCGTGCCGCGAGGACGGCGGCGGCACCGGCGAGCGCCCACGCGAGCACGTCGTCCGGGGACACGGCCGCGTGGCCGCCGGGCACGGCGGCCGCGATCTGCGCGACGCGGTCGAGCGCATCGAGGAGCACGCCGGCGCCATCGGCCAGGAACCGGCCCGGCGCCGGTGCGACGGCGCCGACGGCGAGCGCGAGCGCCGCCGCGGGGACGGCGAGCCCGCCGAGCGGCACGGCCGGGACGTTGGCTAGGAGGCCGATCGGCGCGATCCGGCCGAACTGGAGCGCGGCGATTGGCGTCGTCACGGCGGTGGCCGCCGCGCCCGTGGCGAGCGCCTCGCGCAGCCACTTCGGGCGGACTCGCGCGAGGCCGGCCATGCAGCGCGGCCGGAGCACGACGATCCCGGCCACGCCGGCAAATGAGAGCTGGAAGCCCGCGTCCAGCGCGGCGAGCGGCGAGGCCGCGAGAATCGCGAGCGCGCCGGCGGCGAGGAGCGCCAGCGGATCGGCGGGGCGTTGGAGGCGGCGCGACGCGAGCAGGAGAAGGAGCTGGAGCGCGGAGCGGGCGGCCGGCGGCGGCGCGCCGAGGAGAAGCACGTACGCGGTGGCGGCGGCGGCCGCCGCGGCCTCCGCGCTCAGCGCCGGGAGGCGGGCCAGGCGCGCGAGCAGCAGCACGACCCCGGCCACGAGGCCGACGTGCAGGCCGGAGATCGCCAGGATGTGGCTCAGCCCGGAGCTGGCGAAGCGCTCGCGGACCTCGTCGTCGAGCCCTGCTTGTTGGGCCAGGATCAACGACTCGACGAGCGCGGCGCGCCTCCCGAACAGCCGGCGGATCAGCGCCTGGACGCCCGCCCGCCAGCGCGCGATCGGGTCGGCGGCGCCGCGCGCCGGCAGCGCACGCAGGGAGTCGACCGAGAGCGTGCCGGCCCACGCCGGCGGGCGCGGCCAGCCGCCCTCGCGCTGGAACGCCCACCAGCGCCCCCAGGCCACCAGCTCCGTGCCCGCCGGTGGGGCCGGCACGTCGGCGCGCAGCTTCGCGCGGATGGTGCCGGCGCACCGCCGCCCGGCGCCTGGCGCGCCGACGGAATCCAGGCGCAGCGGCACCGCCGCGCCGGGCCAGGGTCGCGCCTCGAGCGCGCCGTGCACCTCGAGCAGCGCGCCATCCGGGAGCCGTGTCCGGCAGTCCAGCGCGGCGTCCCGCGCGGCGACCGCGCCAAGCGCCCAACCGGCCGCCGCCGCGGCCACCACGCCGGCGCGCCCGCCCGCGGCCGGCACGAGCAGCAGGACGCCGACCGGCGCCGCGATCGCGGGCGCGAGCAGGAGCGGCACGACGGCGGCCGGTGAGCGGAGCCCGAGGACCAGCCCCACCGCCACGCCGCACGTGACCTGGACGAGTCGCGGCAGCGGCCGGCTCATGCGCGCACCCGCAGCCCGGCGAGGCGGATCGCGGCGGGGCGGGCGCGGGCCGGGCCGGATACGCCCGACGGCGCGCGCGGGAGGGACCGGACGCGTGCCAGGCCGCCAAACGAGCGCGGGGCGCGGCGCCCGGCCCGCCGGCACGGAGCCGGGGTGCCGGGGCCGCGCCCCGCGGTGCGCAGGCGTGCCGGTCGGCTACGCCACTCGAGCGCCCTCCCCGGCCGCGACCACCTCGCCCGTGAACGTCGCGCCGGTCGTGCCGGTGAGCCGCACGTCGAGAAAACGCCCGATCCAGGCCGGCTCGCCCGCGAAGGCGACGACCTTGTTGCCGCGCGTCCGGCCGAGCACCTCGCCCGGCGTCCGCGCCTCCCGCTCGACCAGCACCTCGACCACCCGGCCGACCTCCGCACGGTTGATCTCCGCCTGGATCTGGCGCTGAAGCTCGATGAGCCGCTCCAGCCGCCACTGCGCTTCGCCCGGCTCGATGAACTGCTCCGGCGGCAGGCGAGTGGCCGGCGTGCCCTCCCGCGGCGAGTACTTGTAGAGGAACGCGTCGTCGTAGCGGACGCGGCGCACGAGATCGAGCGTGGCCTCGTACTCCTCCTCGGTCTCTCCCGGGAACGCCACGATGATGTCCGTCGAGAGCGCGATCCCCGGAACGGCCTCGCGCACCCAGTCGATCTTCTCCAGGTACTCGGCCACGGTGTAGCGGCGCAGCATCCGCTTGAGCGTGCGGTCGTGGCCGGACTGGACGGGCAGGTGCAGGTGCTCGCACACCGCGGGCTCTTCCGCCATGACGGCCACGAGCGCGGGCGTGAAATCGTTCGGGTGCGGCGACGTGAAGCGAACCCGCCGGACCCCGTCCACCCGGGCGACGGCGCGCAGCAGCCGTGGGAAATCCCAGTCGCCATGCTCGTAGGAGTTCACCGTCTGGCCGAGGAGGACGACCTCCGGGATCCCCGAATCGACCGCCCGCCGGACCTCGTCCAGGATCTGCTCCGGCGCGCGGTTCTTCTCGTCGCCCCGCACGTACGGCACGATGCAGTACGTGCAGCGGTAGTTGCAGCCGCGCTGGACGGGCACCCAGGCCGTGACGCGAGACGTGCGCCGCACCTCGAGCCCCTCGTAGTGCTCGTGCGGCGCGAAATCCAGCACGGCGATCCGACCCGCCGCCTCGGCCGCCCGCGGCACGCTCGCCGCCAGCACTGGGAGCGAGCGCCGCCGCGGCGCCGGCGGGGCAGGCGCGCGCGGCGCGGCGACCGGCGGCGGCTCGGTCGCGCCGTCGCCTGGCGCCGCGAGCGTCGGCCGCAGCCGGCCGAGCGCATCCGGCAAGCCGCGGTAGGCGTCCGGGCCCATGACCAGGTCCACGTACGGCGCGCGCTCGAGCAGCTTGCCGCCCAGCCGCTGCGCCATGCACCCGGTCACGCCGATGACGAGGTCGGGGCGCGTCCGCTTGATCCGGTACAGCTCGCCGACCCGGCCGATCACCCGCTGCTCCGCGTGCTCGCGGACCGCGCACGTGTTCACGAGGACGACGTCGGCCTCCTCCGGCGTGTCGACGATCTCGTAGCCGTGAGCCGCCAGGATCCCCTGCATCAGCTCGCCGTCGGCCAGGTTCATCTGGCAGCCGTAGGTCTCGACGTACGCGCGCCGCGGAACGTGCGCGCCCGCCCGGGGCGCCGCCATGCGCGTTTCGGTCGTTCGCGTCGGCTCGGCCATCCGCTCCGCTCCCGCCGAACGGTCAGCGCCCGAACAGGGCGATGGAGGCGGTCAGCCGCCAGAACGACTCGGTCAGCGGGCCGCCCGACCGGCCGCCGCGCTCGACCGCGAGGTCCGCGGCCACCACCGGCGACGAGTCCTGCCCCGCGATGCGATAGCCGATCCCGCTCGAGACCGACCACTCGTTCGCCGCCGATTCGCCCTGCGCGAAGAACGGGTACTGGGCGCGGTGGTAGCCGAAGCGGATCGGATAGACGCGGTTCTCCGAGCGTAGCCCCGTGTACTCGAGACCGCCGCCCACGTCGAACGTGTTCCGCGCCGTGATCGGCGCGGCGGGCGCGCCGAACTCGCCGAACGCCTCGGTGCGGAAGTCGTCGGCCGCCCGGGACCAGCCGGCCCAGGTCCCGCCGACCGCGAGCAGCAACTGCGGCGCCAGGATCGCGCTCGCCCCGGCGGTCACCTCCAGCGGCAGGCGGAAGCTGCGGTCGAGCGCCGTCGCCGTGTCGCCGCGGGCGTTGAGCGTGCCGCCCCAGGTGACGCCGGCGCCGATGCGCACGATGCTGGCCGGGTCCCAGCGCGCGCCGATGGAGAGGAGCGGCGCGCGCTCGCTCCAGGTGACGCGCGAGGTGAAGTCCGCCAGGTTCGCGTTCGCCGAGTCCGGGAAGGAGCGCGTCACCTGCCGCTCCAGCCCGCCGACGTAGAGCCCGCCGGCGACGCCGACCGCGAGGCTCGGCGCGAGCGAATAGGACACGCCGAGCCGGACCTGCGAGATCCCGCCCGTCGAGCGGACCACGTCCTGGACCCGCACGGACTCGTCGCCGAGCACCTCGGTGTCCTCCCGGATCACGCCCCACGTCTGATCGAGGTAGGAGCCGAAGCCGAGGCTCGCGACGAAGCGGTCGCGGAACGGGAAGAGCACGCGGGCCAGCGGGAAGCGCGTGCCGCTGACGCTGGAGCTCTGGCCGTCGAGCTCCATGTTACGCGTGCTCGGCTGGATCGTGGCGAGCGCGCCGCGGTAGACGACGCCGGCGGCGTCGGCCGGGTTGCCCATGCCGAGCGAGAACCCGATGAGGCCGGTCTGGAGCCCGCCGAGCGCGCGAGCGCGGGCGTCGACGGGCGTGACCGGCGCGCCGAGGCCGCGGGTCGAATAGAGCGACTGCGCCCGGGCCGGCAGCGCCGCCCCGAGGCAGAGGAGCGTCAATGTGGCCGCGCGTCTCATGGTAGCTGAACCTCGCTGGCGACCGTGACGATGAGGCGCAACCGCGGCGCGTGCACGCCGGCGGCGGGGCCGTAGAAGTCCACGAAGCCGAACGTCGACGGCTCCGGGATCTGGACGAGGGCCAGGTAGCGCGACCGCGCGCTCGGGCTGCCGGGCTGCGCGGTGTCGGCGATGAGCCCCTCGACGAAAGGCGTGACGGTGACCTCGACTGGTTGGCCGGTCGCGCCGCCCGCCCAGCGCGACGGCTCGATCGCCGTCGGCGTCGCCCCCACCTGCGCGCCCAGCGGCGAGCGCGCCAGCGGGATCAGCGGCGAGACCTCGAGCTCGGCGGCGCCCAGGCGCAGCGAGTCCTCGACCAGGAAACCGGGCGGCGGCGGGAGCGGATCGAGCAGCAGCGCCGCGTAGTTGAGGCGCGCACGGTCGAGCCGGATCGAGCACCCCGGCGCCCCGCCGGGACACGGCACCGTCAGCTCCTTGAGCCCTTCCGCGAACCGGAGGTACGTCCGCCACGGCGGCAGCCCCCCGACCCGAAGCTGCGTCGGCGGCGGCGGCTCCGGGTTGGCCACCATCGTGACCGCCTCCGGGGTGACCGAGACCGTCACCACCGTGTCCTTGTTGACCGTCGTGGGGCGCGCGAGGCCGCGCAGCAGCAGGCTCGTCGCCTTGAGGCGGGCGCCGTTCGTCTCCGCGACGACGACGACGCCCCGCACGCGCCCGGCGGCGGTGTCCGTCAGCGCGCGGAACGTCGCCGAATCCACCTGGAACACGACCGAATCGCTCCCCGCGCTCCAGGTCGCGGTGGCGATCTGCGCGCCGCGCGTCCCGCCCGGGCTCTGCCAGCTCAACCGCGTGCCCGCCGTGTCCACGCGCGACGTCCACGTCACGCTCCCGGGGTGCCACTCCTCGGTCAGCCGGTAGGTCGCCAGCTTGACCGGCGACACCGGCGTCGCCTGCGTCGTGTCCAGCACCAGCACCAGTTGCCCGCCCTTGTAGCTCGGCAGCGTGTCCGTGCGCGTCGTGCCGGCCGAATCGAGCACCGTGATGCTCGTCGGCGGCGCGCTCCACTGGCCCAGGATGTTGGCGTCGAGCGCGTCGCCGTAGTGATCCGCAACGATGAAGTAGCCCGCGCCGAAGATCTTCCGGAACCCCGTCACCGTGGTGTCGAAGGCCAGGAACGAGGGGGCGTTCAGGACCAGCTCGTAGGTACGCACGGCGCCGCCGGGGAGGAGCGGGCCGCCGACCTCCGTCGGGGAGTCGGTGCCGCAGGCGGCGAGCGCGAGCGCCCCGAGCGCGAGGCATGCCAGGCGTTTCCGGACCATCAAGCTCTTTCGTGTCGCAGGGTGAACCTCTCCGGCAGGAGCGCCGCCAGCGACCAGCGCGCGGTCGCGCCGTTCCGGCCCACGGAGAGGATCTCCAGCTCGGGCGCGAACTCCGCCAGCGCCTGCCGGCACGCGCCGCAGGGGGATACCGGTTCGTCCGCGTCCGAGGCGACGACGAGGCGCGTGAAGCGCCGGTCGCCGGCCACGATCGCGGCGCCGAGCGCGTGCCGCTCGGCGCACGACGTCACCGGGTAGGAGGCATTCTCGACGTTGCACCCCGGGTAGACCGCGCCGCCCTCCGCCTCGAGGGCACAGCCGACCCGGAAGTTCGAGTATGGCGCATAGGCGCGGCACATCGCCGCGCGCGCCACATCCAGCAGCTCAGATTCGGTGGCCATCGCGCTCCACCCGCGGCAAGCGCGGGGTCAGCCCCGTCAGGATCTCGTACGGAATCGTTTCCGCCTGCGCGGCCAGTTCCTCGATCCGGATCTCGGCATCGCCGTCCCGCCCCAGGAGCGTGGCGACGTCGCCCTCGCGAACGTCCGGAATCGCCGTCACATCTACCACCGTCATGTCCATGGAGATCCGTCCCACCACCGGCGCGCGCACCCCGTGCAGCAGCGCCGACGCCCGGTTCCCCAGCCGCCGCGGCAGGCCGTCGCCGTAGCCGATCGCCAGCGTCGCCCACCGCTCCCACCCCACCGCCTGGTGCGTGGCGCCGTAGCCCACCGTCGTGCCGGGCGGCACCTCCCGCACCAGCGCGACCCGCGCTCGAACCGACGCCACGGGGCGCGGCGCCGGTAACTCGGACTCCGCGCCCGTCCCCGCCAGCGGGTGCGCGCCGTAGAGGTAGAGGCCCGGCCGCACGCCGTCCGCATGGTAGCGCGGCCAGCGCAGCGCCGCGCTGTTCGCCACGTGCACGAACAGGTCCTCGCGCGAGACCGGGAGCTGAGCGACCGCGTCCGTGAAGCGCTCCCACTGCGTCGCCGCCGGCCCCGCCGCCGCCGCATCCGCATCGTGGAAGTGCGTGAAGACGCCGGTCCAGCGCACCAGCGCACCGCAGCGGGCGCGCACCTTCGGCGCCCACTCGGCCGTGGTGCGCCAGTCGAAGCCCGCGCGCCCCATGCCGGTGTCGATCTCGACATGGAAGTCCAGCGGCTCGCCGAGCCGCTCGGCCGCGCGCGCCCAGCGATCCAGCGTGCCCAGGTCGGAGACGCTCAGCGTGAGCCGCGCCGCCGCCGCCTCCTCGATCCCCTGCGGCGGCGCCGGCGCCGTCAGCAGGATCGGACGACGGACGCCGTACGCGCGCCGCGCCGG
>JADGGV010000685.1 GCA_019689775.1 Gemmatimonadota bacterium | reverse complement strand
GGTGGGGAAGGAGACGAACGCGGGGCGCGCGGGCGGCGGTGGGGCGGCGTTCTTGCGGCGGGCGCGCGCCTGGGCGCGGCGGGCGGCGAGCGCGGCGCGGACGAGGCTGCCGTGCTCGAGCTCCTGCGTGCGGAGGTGGGGGAACGTGGCGGCGAGGGAGAGCTGGCGCGCGTCGCCGGCGAAGATCCCGCCGAGGAGCGGATCGACGAGCCACTCGAACGCTTCGCGGCCGAGGCGGCGGGTGACGAACGTGGCGAGGGGCTCGTCGTCGTCGCCGCGGCGGGGCGGGATGAAGAGGTCGGCGAGCATGCGGAGCTTGCCGGCGCTCGAGAGGAGGCTGGTGTCGACGAAGGGGCGGAAGCGCGTGGGCACGAGCCCGGAGAGCCCCTCGGGGATGGGGTGCAGCCGGCCGCCGCGGAGGATAAAGCTGCCGCGCGTCTCGCGGCGGGTGCCGACCAGGCGGTGGCCGATGCCGAGCTCGTCGCAGAGGCCGACGCCGCGGGGCTTGCCGGACAGGAAGATGTCGGGGCCGGCCTCGAGGACGAAGCCGTTCGTGCGCTCCGTGCGGATCTTGCCGCCGAGGCGGGGCTCGGCCTCGACGAGCGTGAGGGGCGCGTCGGGGAGGAGGCGGTGGAGGCGGTAGGCGGCCGCGAGGCCGGTGATGCCGCCGCCGACGATGACGACCCCCGCGCTCATCGGGTGCTCCGTGGCTCAGCGCCGGGACAGCTCGTGGACCAGCTCGGCGGCGCGCCGGACGGCGTCCACGGGCGTGTGCTGGAGGATGCCGTGGCCGAGGTTGAAGATGTGGCCGGGCGCCGGGCCGGCGTCGTCGAGGACGCGGCGGATGCGGCGCTCCAGCTCGGCGGGCGGCGCGAAGAGGGCGACCGGGTCGAGGTTCCCCTGGATGGCCATGGCGCCGCGGACGACCTCGCGTCCCAGGCGGAGCGGCGTGCGCCAGTCGATGCCGAGCACGGTGCCGCCGGCCTCCTTCATGGCCGGCAGGAGCGTGGCGGTGCCGGTGCCGAAGTGGATGACGGGCACGCCGGTGGCCTCGGCGGCGCGGAGGATGCGCCGGGAGTAGGGGAGCACGTACTCGCGGTAGTCGTCGGGGGCGAGCGCGCCGACCCAGGAGTCGAAGAGCTGGACGGCCTGCGCGCCGGCCTCGATCTGGGCGACGAGGTAGTCGGCGACGACGGTGGCGAGCCGGTTCATGAGCGCGTGCCACGTGGCCGGCTCGGCGTACATCAGCTTCTTGGCCTCGGCCGCCTCGCGGGCGGAGCCGCCCTGGATCAGGTACGAGGCGAGGGTGAACGGTGCGCCGGCGAAGCCGATGAGCGGGACCTGGCCGTCGAGCTCGCGGCGGACGAGGCGGACCGCCTCGAGCACGGGGGCGAGCGCCTCCCGTGGCTCGACGGGGCGGAGCCGGTCGACGTCGGCGCGGCTGCGCACCGGGTTGTGGATGACGGGCCCCTCGCCGGCGGCGAACTCCAGCTCGAAGCCCATCGGCACGAGCGGGAGCAGGATGTCGGCGAACAGGATCGCGGCGTCGACGTCGAAGGCGCGCACCGGTTGGAGCGTCACCTCGGCGGCCAGCTCGGGTTGGGCGCAGATCTCGAGGAGCGTGTGCTTCGCGCGGATCGCGCGGTACTCCTCCATGTAGCGGCCGGCCTGGCGCATGAACCAGACGGGCGTGGCGTCGACGGGCTCGCGGCGGCAGGCGGCGAGGAAGCGGTGGGCGCGGCCGGAGGCTGGCGCGGCGTCGGGGGCGTCGGAGCCGGCGCGGGACCGGGCGGCCGCGGCGTCGCGGGGGGCGGGCTGCGCGTCGCCGGCGG
>JADGGV010000056.1 GCA_019689775.1 Gemmatimonadota bacterium | reverse complement strand
CGGGGGGCAGGCGGGGCCGGGGCGCGGGGCGGGCGGGCCGAAGCGGCTGAGCATCCAGCCGACGGCGAGCGTGATCGCCGAGCCGACGAGCGAGAACCACAGCGTGTCGATCAGCTTCGGGATCACGTGGAACTCCTGCGCGGCCCACAGCGCGGCCATGGCGACGATGGCGACGCCGATGCCGATCATGGCGTCGCGCTGGCGGGCGCGCGGGACGAGCACGCCGAGGAGGA
The DNA here is from genome assembly GCA_019689775.1 of Gemmatimonadota bacterium. Lineage (GTDB taxonomy): Bacteria > Gemmatimonadota > Gemmatimonadetes > Longimicrobiales > RSA9 > JADGGV01. The sequence continues at coordinate 12,953 of JADGGV010000056.1, read as the reverse complement.
AGCCGCCGAGCAGGCCGCCGTAGGTGAAGGAGGCGATCTGGAGCGCGATGACGACGATTGGCGTGCCCTGCGCGACGAACTGGAAGAGGATCGCGCCGCCGATGAGGATGATGGCCCAGACGACGGTGAAGGCCTTGCCGGCGCGCATCAGGTGCTCGTCGTCGCCGACGCGCCCGGCGAGCGGCGCGTAGATGTCGAGGGTCGTGGCCGAGGAGAGCGAGTTGAGCGAGGAGGCCACGGTCGACATGGCGGCGGCCAGGATCCCGGCGACGACGAGCCCGGAGATGCCGGGCGGCAGGTAGTCGACGATGAAGCGCGGGAAGATCTCGTCCGGCGTCGTGAAGGCGCGACCGTGATAGAAGACGTAGAGCCCGGCGCCGACGAGGAGGAAGAGCGCGAACTGGCCGATGATGACGACGCCGCTGGTGATGATCGCCTTGCGCGCGTCGCGGAGCGAGGGCGAGGCGAGCAGGCGCTGCACGATGAGCTGGTCGACGCCGTGCGAGGCCATGGACAGGAAGGCGCCGCCGACGAGGCCGGTGAAGAACCAGCGTCCGTCGGCGAAGCCGCCGCCGAAGTGGAGCACCCGCAGCTTGCCCGCCGGGAGCGCCGCGACGATCCCGCCCCAGCCGCCGGAGACGAGGTGGACGACGACCCAGAGGGCGGCCAGCCCGCCGAAGATGTAGATGAACATCTGGACGACGTCGATCCACACGACCGCGCGCAACCCGCCGAAGTAGGTGTAGACGAGCGTGAACACGCCTGTCAGCGCGATCGCCTCCCAGTACGGCAGCCCCGTGATCAGCTTGATCGGGATCGCCGTGGCGAAGACGCGCACGCTGTCGGCGAGCGCGCGCGTCACCATGAAGATCAGCGACGCGAAGCGGCGCGTGCCCGCGCCGAAGCGCCGCTCCAGGAGCGCGTAGGCCGTGGCCAGCTCGCCGGCGAAGTAGCCGGGGAGCAGGATCGCGGCGACGGCGATGCGGCCCAGCAGGTAGCCGAACGTGAGCTGGAGCATCCAGAAGTCGGTCTGGTAGGCCGTCGCCGGCACGCTGATGACGGTCAGCGCGCTGGTCTCCGTGGCGATGATCGAGAAGCAGACGGCCCACCACGGGATGCCGCGGTCGGCGAGGAAGTAGTCCCGCGCGTTCGTCTGCTTGCGGCCGAGCCACGTCCCCCACGCCGTGACTCCGACGATGTAGAGGAGGACCACGGCGACATCGAGTGTCGTGAAGCTACCCAAGGGGCCTCCGGTTCAGGACCGCGTCGCGGCGGAAAGGATGGCACGCCCGCCCGGCGCGCCCGGCTCCTCGCCGGTGGGCGGGGGCGTCGGCTCGGTGCCGAGCTCGCTGGTCGGGATCGTCTCGGCCTCGAGCGGCCGGCCGTTGCGGCGCACGACGTACGCCTCCATGGCGAAGTACTCGGGGAGCCCGAGCCGATCGACGATCGCCGCCGTCCCCTTGTTGCGCTCCTCGACGCGCTGCCAGAACTCGCGCTCGTCGAGGCCCGGGAACGGCGCCTTGTCCTTCTGGCTCTGGTGCTTGAAGATCGCGAGGATCTTGAGGTCGAGCTCGTCCTCGGAGAGCGGCACCAGCACGTCCGCCTCCGCCACCGGCCACTCCTGCCAGGCGCCACGATAGTACCACACCTCGGGCGCCGGGCCCGTGTACCGCTCGAGCGCCGCGTGGATCGCCTGCATGCACATGCGGTGCGTGCCGTGCGGGTCGGAGAGGTCGCCCGCCACGAAGATCATCTCCGGCCGATGCTCCTCGAGCAGATCGAGGATGATGGCGACGTCGTCGGGACCGATCGGGTCCTTCTTCACCTTCCCCGTCTGGTAGAACGGGAGGTTGAGGAAGCGGGCCTGCTCGCGGGTCATCCCGAACGTCTCGATGCCGGAGACCGCCTCGGCCTCGCGGATGATGCGCTTCATCTCGCGGATGTCCGGCGAGTCGACGTCGCCCGGGCGCTTGAGGTCGAGGAACGCCTCCATCTCGTCGAGCCGTCGGATCATCGCCTCCCCCGCGCCGTCGAAGGTGCGCGCGTAGCGCCGCAGGAACTCGAGGTAGCGGCGCACCTCGTGGTCGAAGACGGCGATGTTCCCCGACGTCTGGTAGGCGACGATGATGTCGTTCCCGTTCTGGTGCAGCTTGTTGAGCATGCCGCCCATCGAGATCACGTCGTCGTCCGGGTGCGGCGAGAAGACGACGATGCGCTTGCCGCGCGGGAGCTTGCTCTTGCCGCGGATCTTCGAGATGAGCGCGTTGAAGACCTCGCCGTTGAGCGGGCCGGCCGAGCCGTAGCGGGCGACGAGCGAGCTGAGGTGATGCTCGCGGTAGTCGAGCGTGTCGAGCTTGAGCACCGACTTCCCCGTGACCTCGCTCAGCCAGATGACGGCCTGAATCTCGAGCTGACGGGTCCACCGCACCTCGCCGACGACCCAGGGCGTCTTGATGCGCGTCAGCTCGGCGGCGGCGGCGCCGTCGACGTAGAACGTCGCGTTCGGGTGCTGCTGGAGGTAGGTGGCGGCGACCTCGTGGCTGATCGACCCCTCGACCGCGCGGCGGATGATCGGCGCCTTGTGCTCGCCGGTCGCGATCAGGGCGATCTCTCTCGCCTCCATGATGGTGGCCACGCCCATCGTGATCGCCTCGACCGGGACGTTCTCCTCGCCGAAGAAGTCGGCCGCCGCGTCCTTGCGCGTGATCGTGTCGAGCGCGACCAGGCGGGTGCGCGACTCGCGCCCCGAGCCCGGCTCGTTGAAGCCGATGTGCCCCGTCTTGCCGATGCCCAGGATCTGGAAGTCGATGCCGCCGACGCGGCGGATCTCCTCCTCGTAGCGGTGGCAGTAGGCCTCGATCTCCTCGCGCGGGACGTCGCCCCGCGGGATGTGGACGTTCTCGGGGCGGATGTTCACGTGCTCGAAGAGGTTCTCCCACATGAACCGGTGGTAGCTGTGGATGCTCCCCGGGTCCATCGGGTAGTACTCGTCGAGGTTGAACGCCACGACGTTGGAGAAGTCGAGCCCCTCCTCGCGGTGCAGCCGAATCAGCTCGCGGTAGATGCCGATCGGCGTGGAGCCGGTGGCGAGGCCGAGGACGGCCGGCTCGCCGGCCGCGGCCTTGCGGCGGATCAGCGCCGCGATGCGGTCCGCCACCAGGCGCGCGATGTCGTCGTAGTCCTGCACGATCACGACCGGAACGCGCTCGCGTTGGGCCGTGAGGGTCGTCGATGCGGTGGTCATTCGCTTCGTGCCTTCGGGTTCAGGGCCTGACCGACGTGGCCTCGGCAAGGCGTCGGTCCTCGGCGCCCGCCGCGCCGCGGCGGATCTCCTCGTGCTCGGTCTCGCGCATGTTGCGGGCAATCAGCACGAACGCGGCGACGCCGACGGCGAGCATGGCGGTGCCGAGCGGGACGTAGCCGAAGACGACCTTGCCGATACCGAACAGGCTGGCGTAGACCGCGACAATGCCCGCGGCCCAGTTGACCCAGGCCTTGGCGCCGCCGGGGATCGCCTCGCGGCCGTAGCCGAGGCCCCGCGAGACGGCGGCCCAGCCGGGGCCGCCGGGACGGACGCGGCGGTAGAACGCCTCGAGCACCTCCTGCGGCTCAGGGCGCGTCAGGAACGTCACGGCGAGCCAGACGAGCGTCGTCCCGGCGACCGTGATGAGCATGATGGTGGCGTCGGCGTTCGGGTCGCCGGGCGCGAAGTTGCCGGGCACGACCGCGGTCGCGATGCTCGCGACGACGAGCGACGTGATCATGGCGCTGATCTCGGACCAGGCGTTCACGCGCCACCAGTACCAGCGCAGCATCAGCACGAGACCGGTCCCGGAGCCGAGGGCCAGCAGGAACCGCCACGCCTGCTCGACGGAGGTGAGCTGCCAGGTGACGACGCAGGAGGCGAGGAACAGGAGGATCGTCGCCCAGCGCGAGACCGCGACGTAGTGCTCCTCGGTCGCGTCCTTCTTCAGGAAGCGGCGGTAGAAGTCGTTGACCAGGTACGACGCGCCCCAGTTGAGCTGCGTGCCGACGGTCGACATGTAGGCGGCCGCGAACCCGGCCAGCATGAAGCCGCGCCACGGCGTGGGGAGCAGGTCGACGAACGCGTGGACGTAGCCCGCCTCCTTGTCCTGGAGGTTCGGGTAGAGGATGACCGTGGCCAGGCCGGTCACGATCCAGGGCCAGGGACGCAGCGCGTAGTGGGCGACCTGGAAGAACAGCGTCGCCAGCACGCCGTCGCGCTCGGTCTTGGCCGAGAAGATGCGCTGCGCGATGTAGCCGCCGCCGCCGGGCTCGGCGCCGGGGTACCACGCGGCCCACCACTGCACGAACAGGAACGTGCCGAGCGCCAGGAGCGGCATCCACGGGTAGGCCTGGATGCCGTCCGTCCCGAAATGGACGGGGAGCACGGAGAGCGCCGCGGTCTCGCTCCCGAAATGGGCGACCAGCTTCTGCTTGAAGGCCGCCATGCCGCCGACCGCCTCGACGGCGAAGACGGCGAGGACGATGACGGCGGTCATCTTGATGACGAACTGCACGAGGTCGGTCCAGAGCACGGCCCACATGCCGGCCGCGACCGAGTACGCCACCGTGATGACGAAGCAGATCCCGACGGCGAGGATCGGCGAGACGCCGAGCGAGATCGACAGGATCTTGATCATCGCCCGGGTCACCCAGCCGAGGATGATCAGGTTGATCGGGATGGCGAGGTAGAGGGCGCGGAAGCCGCGCAGCACGGCGGCGGGCGTGCCGCTGTAGCGGATCTCGGCGAACTCGACGTCCGTCATCACGTGCGCGCGCCGCCAGAGCCGGGCGAACAGGAACACGGTGAGCATCCCGCTCATCACGAAGTTCCACCACAGCCAGTTGCCGGCGACGCCGTGGTTCGCGACGAGCCCGGTGACGACGAGCGGCGTGTCGGCCGCGAACGTGGTCGCCACCATCGAGGCGCCGGCGAGCCACCAACTCACCTGCCGGCCCGAGATGAAGTACTCCGTCAGGCTCTCGCCGCCCCGCTTCGTGAAGTACAGGCCGATGACCGCCGTGAAGACGAAGTAGGCGGCGACGATGGCCCAGTCGATGGGGGTGAGGGTCATGGTCTTTCCCGGGCTGGGGTGATCGGCGTCATTCCGCTCCTCCGCGGTTGCGCGATACAACATCCACGGGCTCCTCCACCCTGACATCCGCGCCCACCGAGGGGCGCGGCGCCGGGCATGCCGCGGCCCGCCACGCCGCGCCCGAGGAGGGGATCGCCCGACGCGGGCGCGCAAGCACCCATTCCAACGCGGACCAATCCACCGTCGGGTGGCGTGTAACCGACGGCCGGCCTTGGGGTTCCCGAGCCGAGCGGCGCGCCCGGCAGCGACACCGGAAGCCGCCCGGTGATCGGCGCGAGGCCGGCGATCGCGGCGGCGACGGCACGCTGCGCGGGCTCGCCGCGGGGCTGCCAGGCGAGCAGGTACGTGCCGAGCCCCTCGAGCGCGGCGGTGCCGTACGGGTCGCCGAAGGAGACGCCGACGACGGGGCGGCCGGTCGCGCGGACGCGGCGCCACACCTCGAGGACGCGGTCCGGGAGGCGGAGGAAGCCCTGCCCGCTGACGGGTGCGTAGAACGTGGCGAAGACGACGGCGTCGGCGCGGGCGGCGCGGGAGACGGCGGAGTCGACCTCGGCGGGCGTGGACGCCTCGGAGAGGCGCCAGCGCTCGGCGTGGCCGTAGATGCGGGCGAGCTCGGTCGCGAGCGTGCGGCCGGCGTTCAGCTCCGTCGGCGCCGCGAACGTCAGCAGCACGACCGAGTGGACGGCGCGCGGCGCGAGCGGGAGCAGCGAGGCGGAGTCGCGCACGAGCGTGATCGACCGGCGCGCCAGCTCGTCGGCGATGCGGCGGTGCTCCGCGGAGCCGACGAGCCGCATCACGGAGTCCGGGTCGACCGTGCGGCGCGCCGGCAGGCCCAGCCGCGCCTTGGCGGCGAGGATGCGGCGGACGGAGGCGTCGATCCGCGCGGCCGGGATCCGCCCGGCGCGCACGGCGGCGACGATCGCGTCCCGCGCGGCGGCGACGTCCGGCGGCCCGAGCACGACGTCGGCGCCGGCCTCGACGGCCCAGACGGCGACCTCGCCGGGCGAGTAGCCCGGGAGGTGGCGCAGCGCGCCCATCGTCATCGCGTCGGTGATGACGAGCCCGTCGAAGCCGAGGTCGCGGCGGAGCAGCGCGGTGCCGATCTCCGGCGCGACGGTGGCGGGGACCGGCTTGCCGCCCGTGAGCGCGGGGACGGCGAGGTGGCCGACCATGACGCCGTCGGTGCCGGCGGCGATCGCGGCGCGGAACGGCACGAGCTCGAGCGAGTCGAGGCGGGGGCGGTCGACGCGCAGCACGGGCAGGTCGACGTGCGAGTCGACGCCGGTGTCGCCGTGGCCGGGGAAGTGCTTCGCCGCGGTGAGCGCGCCGCCGTCGTGGGCGCCGCGCACGAACGCGGCGACGAGGCGGGCCACGGCGTGCGGGTCCGCGCCGTAGCTGCGCACGTTGACGATCGGGTTCGTCGGCTCGGTGTTCACGTCCGCGACGGGGGCGAACACCCAGTTGATGCCGACGGCGCGGGACTCGCGCGCGGTCAGGCGGCCGGCGGCGAACGCCGCGGCGGTGTCGCCGATGGCGCCGATCCCCATGTTGTACGGCAGGATCGTGCCGCCGCCGCCCTCCGTCAGGTACGGCAGGTAGGTCGGGCTCCAGAGGCGCATGCCGGGGCCGTACTCGACGTCGGCGCCGATGAGGAGCGGCACCTTCGCGAGCGCCTGGAGCGCGTTCGTCTTGAGCGCGATCTCCGGCGGCGAGCCGATGCCGATGGCGACGCCGCCGACGCCGAGCGCCTCGACCTGGTGCGCGACGGCGCGGAACTCGGGGCTGGCGAGGCTGGAGAAGTCCCCCGAGATGCGGGCCATGAGCATCTGGCCGACGCGCTCCTCCAGCGACAGGCCGGCGAGCGTGCGCTCGACCCACGCCTCGCCGCCGAGCGGCGCCGGCGCCGCGGGGCCGGTCCCGCCATGCCCGGCGCAGCCCGAGACGATGGCGGCGGCCGTCGCCAGGACCGCCGCGCGACGCCTCACTTCGTCGCCCCCACCGCGCCCGTGCCGACCGTGACGCCGGCGCCGAGCGGCAGGTACGGCGGGATCGGGATCGGCAGGCGGCCGGTGATCGGCGCCTGGCCGGTGAGCCCGCGCGCCGCCGCCCGCTGGAGGACATCCTCGGCCCCCCAGGCGAGCACGTAGGTGCCGGCGTCGGGGAACGCGGAGAGGAGGTACGGGCTGCCGAAGGAGGTGACGACGGTCGGGCGGCGCGCGATGAGCGCGCGCGCGAACGCCGCGACGCCGGGGTCCACGGCGACGTCGCCCTTGCGCGCGGTGACGCGCACGAACGGCGAGAAGAAGACGACGTCGGCGCTGTCGGCGGCAGCGAGGAGCGAGTCGAGGACCGGCTGCGGCGTCGCGCCGTTCAGGAGCGCGGTGCGGAGGCCCGGGAAGCGCGCGCGCAGCTCGGTCTGGAAGGCGCGCCCCTCGAAGGGGTTGCCGTCGTCGCTGTAGACGATGCTGAGGACGCGCCGGACGCGGGCGGGGTCGACGGGGAGCAGGTGGTCCCGGTCGCGACCGACGGTGAGCGCCCGGCGCGCCGCGTCCTCCGCCACCCGGAGGTGCGCCGGTACGCCGACGACGTACGGGATCTGGGCCAGGTCGACGGTGCGCTGCCGGTCGAGGCCGAGCTGCGCCTTGAAGCGGAGCACCTTGCGCACGGATCGGTCGATGCGCTCCTCGCTCAGCTCGCCGCGGCCGACGGCGGCGACGACGGCGTCGATCGCGACCGGCACGTCCGGCGGCATGAGGAGGACGTCGGCGCCGGCCTTGAGCGCGAGCACGGCCGCGTCGGCGTTGCCGTACTTCGTCACGATCCCGCCCATGTCGAGCGCGTCGGTGTAGACCATCCCCTTGAAGCCGAGATCCCGCTCGAGCAGCCCCGAGAGCATCTTCGGGCTCAGCGTGGCGGGGACGGTGTCCCCGGTGAGCGCCGGGAACGCGATGTGGGCGCTCATGACGCCCGCCACGCCGGCCTTCAGCGCCGCGCGGAACGGCACCAGCTCGACGGTGTCGGCGCGGGCACGGTCGACGGTGAGCACGGGGAGGGCGAGGTGCGAGTCGACGCCGGTGTCGCCGTGCCCCGGGAAGTGCTTCGCGGTGGCGAAGAGGCCGCCGTCCTGGAGGCCGCGCACGGCCGCGGCGGCGAGGCGCGCGGCGGCCTGCGGGTCGGCGCCGAAGCTCCGCACGTTGATGATCGGGTTGGCCGGGTTATTATTGACGTCCACAACCGGCGCGAAAGCAACGTGGATCCCGGCGGCGCGGCTCTCCCGGGCGGTGATGCGACCCAGCTCGTAGACGAGCTTTTCGTCGCCGGCGGCGCCGAACGCCATGAGCGGCGGGAACTTGGTGGCGCTGCCGAGGTCCAGCCCGGAGGGGATGGCGGTGCCGGCGTCGAGGCGCATGCCGGCGCCGTGCTCGACGTCGGCGGCGACGAGGAGCGGCACCTTCGCCATGCGCTGGAGGATGTTGAGCTTCTGCGCCACCTCGAGCGGCGCGCCGATCGAGACGACGACGCCGCCGACCCCCTGGTTCTGGACCCAGTCGCGCAGGCGCTCGTAGTCGGCGGTGCCGATGGCCATGTAGTCGCCGCCGACCCACGGCATGATGAGCTGGCCGACCTTCTCGCGCAGCGAGAGGGTGGCCAGGGTGCGGTCGATCCAGGCGGCGTCGAACGGCGCGTCGAGGCTGACGGGCGCGGGTGGCGCCGGCGGCTCGAGCTGGAGGTCGGGCGGGTTCACCGGGACGGGCACGGGCGCCGGAGGGCGGGCGGAGCGGGCGGGCGCGCACGCGGCCGCCGCCAGCAGCGGCAGCCACGCCGCACGGGCCGCCCGGCGCCGCGCCCCCCGGGTCGATTGCTTCGGCATCGGCACCTTCGCGTCGTCGGTCCCCGGGGCTGCCGGGGCCCAAAGGAATCCACTTCAGCCGGTCTCACCAGGAATGACGAAAGCTATCGCGCGGCACAGGTGGTGGCAACGTGGGGCGACGCTTCTGCTGTGGGCCGCGGCGGGGTGCGGCGGCGCGCCCGCAGACGGCGGGGCGCCGGCAGGCGGCGCGCCGGCCGAGGCGGCGGCGAAGGCCGCACCGGTCACGCTGGGCGTGGACGCGCTCGTCGCCGACAGCGGCGGCGTGCTGCGCGGGAAGCGCATCGGCCTGATCACGAACCACACGGGGCGCGGCGCCTCCGGTGAAAGCACGATCGACCTGCTGAACCGGCTGCCGGGCGTGAAGCTCGTGGCGCTCTTCGGGCCGGAGCACGGGATCCGCGGCACGGCGCGCCCGGGCGAGTCCGTGGCCGGCGGCCGCGACGAGAAGACGGGGCTCCCCGTCTACTCGCTCTACGGCGAGCACGACCGGCCCACGCCGGAGATGCTGAAGGGGATTGACGCGCTCGTCTACGACATCCAGGACGTCGAGACCCGCTACTACACCTACGAGTGGACGATGGCGCTGGCGATGAAGTCGGCGGCCGAGACCGGCATCGACTTCGTCGTGCTCGACCGCCCGGCGCCGCTCGGCGGCGCGGTCCTCCAGGGGAACGTGCTCGACCCGAAGTTCGCGACGTTCGTCGGCCTCTACCCCGTCGCGATGCGCTACGGCATGACGCCGGGCGAGCTGGCCCGCTACGTCAACGACGAGGGGAAGATCGGCGCGCGGCTGACCGTCGTCGCGCTGCAAGGCTGGCGGCGCGGGATGTGGTACGACGCCACCGGCCTCCCGTGGACGGCGCCGTCGCCGAACCTGCCGACGCTCGAGGCCGCGGCGCACTACCCGGGCACGTGCCTCGTCGAGGGAACCAACCTGTCCGTCGGCCGCGGCACTTCCCTTCCCTTCGAGCAGATCGGCGCGCCCTGGCTCGACGGCGCCGAGCTGGCGCGCCGCCTGAACGCGCGCCACCTCCCCGGCGTCCGCTTCGAGCCGGTGCGCTTCACGCCGCACAACCCGGGCGACGACCGCTTCGACGGTGTCGAGGTGCAGGGCGTCCGATTCGTGATGACGGACCGGAATACGTACGACGCGCCGGTAGCCGCCGTCGCGGCGCTGCTCGAGGTGCACGCCATGGCGCCCGACAAGCTGAAGTGGGTCGAGCGGCACTTCGACCGGCTCGCGGGAACCGACCAGCTCCGGAAGCAGATCATGGCGGACACGCCGCTGGAGCGGATCGTCGCCGACTGGCCGGCGCAGCGCGCGGCGTTCGACCGGATCCGGCAACAATACCTGCTCTACCCGTGACGTTCGGCGCCGCGGGGGGTGGATCTCCGGGCGGCGGCCGCGAACGCGGGGTGGGATGCGCCGCGGGCGGCCTCGAACAGAGTATTTTATTGACAGGATGAACAGGATAACGTCTGACAACGGATCGTTACCACGCCAAGGAAAAATATGGATGTTAATTATTAATAAAAAAGACACACGACAACAATGAGCTATTTTTCGTTGGCATTGTAGGCCACCAAGCCCGATGGCAAACCACAGAATCACCACCGTGGGTTACCGTCGGACACCGGCAATCATCAGCCGCCGTGTCGTTTATCGGATTTTATCCTGTTCATCCTGTCTCTAATTGATCCGTTTTTCCCGGCGCGCGGCGGACGCCGCGCGGCCGGACGACCCCCCTATCCCCACCGGAGACGACGATGCGACGCACGCTCCCGCTGGCCCCGATCCTCGCTTTTCTCGCCGCGTGCGGCGGTCCGCGGCCGTCGTCCGGGCCGGCGTCGGGTGGCGGCTGGAGCGCGCTCGATGCGGCGCTGCGGCAGCGGATCGCGGCGGTTGCGCCCGCGGAGGTCGCGGTCAGCGTGATCGACCTGGCGAGCGGGCGCACGCTCGGGATCCACGACACGGTGACGATGCACGCCGCGAGCACGATGAAGGTCCCCGTGCTGATCGAGCTGTTCCGCCAGGCGGAGCATGGACGTGTGCGGCTGGACGACTCGATCCGCGTCGTCAACGAGTTCACGAGCATCGCCGACGGCAGCAGGTACACGCTCGATGCGGGCGACGACAGCGATTCGGCGGTCTACGCGCTGGTCGGGCGGCGCGTGCCGGTGCGGGAGCTGGCGCGGCACATGATCGTGCGCTCTTCGAACCTGGCGACGAACGACCTGATCGCGCTGGTCACGCCGGACAGCGTGCAGAAGACGATGCGCGCGATCGGCGCGGAGGGGATGCGCGTGCTGCGCGGCGTCGAGGATGGCCCGGCGTTCCGGAAGGGGCTGAACAACACGACGACCGCGCAGGGGCTCGCGCGGGCGCTGGAGGCGATCGCCGCGTGCAAGGTGACGTCGCGCGCCTCGTGCGACGCGATGGTCGACATCCTGGCCGGGCAGGAGTTCAACGCGATGATCCCGGCCGGGCTCCCGGCGGGGACGCGCGTCGCGCACAAGACGGGGTGGATCACGGGGATCCAGCACGACGGCGCGATCGTCTACCCTCCGGGGCGCGCGCCGTACATCCTCGTCGTGCTGACGCGCGGCTTCACGGACACGGTGCGCGCGGCGCACGTCGGCGCCGACATCTCGCGCCTCGTCTGGCGGACGCTGGTGGACGGCCGGCCGCCGGCGGCTGCGGGGCCGGCCGGGACGGACGCGATCCTCGCGAAGTACGCGGAGCACCGCGTCGCCGCGATCACGACGCGTCGCTTCACGCACGCCGCGCTGTGGGGCGCGATCGGCCCGCTCATCGACAGCTCCTCTACGCTGACGCGGCGCGAGATCGGGAAGTCGGCGGAGGGGCGGCCGATCTACGCCGTGCAGTACGGCCACGGGCCGACGCGCGTGCTGCTCTGGTCGCAGATGCACGGCGACGAGTCCACCGCCACCATGGCGCTCGCCGACATCTTCGATTTCCTGAGCCGCTCGCCCGATGATCCGCTCGCGCGCCGGATCGCCGACAAGCTGACGGTCGTGTTCGTGCCGATGCTGAACCCCGACGGCGCCGAGCGCTTCCAGCGCCGGGACGCGTACGGCATCGACGTGAACCGCGACGCGCGACGGCTGTCCACGCCGGAGGCGCAGGCGCTGAAGCAGATCCACACGGAGTTCCGCCCGGACTTCGGCTTCAACCTGCACGACCAGAACGTGCGCACGCGGATCAGCGGCACGGAGTCGCTGGCCGCGATCGCGCTGCTCGCGCCGCGGCCGGACACGAGCCACGTGGACACGCCCGGGCTGATCCGCGCGCAGCACCTGGCCGCCGCCGTGCGCGAGGCGATCGAGCCGCTCGTCGGGGGGCACATCGCGAAGTACGACGACACGCACAACCCGCGCGCGTTCGGCGACCTGATCCAGCGCTGGGGGACGAGCACGATCCTGATCGAGTCGGGCGGCTGGCGCGACGATCCGGAGAAGCAGTACCTGCGGCGCGTCAATTTCGTCGCGATCCTGGCGGCGTTGGACGCGATCGCGACCGGCAGCTACGCCCGCTCGGACCTGGCGCTCTACCGGTCGCTTCCCTACAACGGCTCGTCCGTACGCGACCTGCTCGTCCGCGGCGGCCGCATCGTGCTCCCCGGGATGCCGCCCTACCGCGCCGACCTCGCCATCGACTACCAGGATGCGCTGCTGCGCACGGCGCCGCGCATCGCGGACGTCGGCGATCTCGACGACGTGCTCGCCCGCGACACGATCGACGCGACCGGGCTCTCCATCCACCCGGCGCCGGGCGCGCGGGGCGACGGCTTCGGGACCGGCCGCCCGGCCTCGCTCACGATCCGCAGGGGCGCCGAGCCGAACAGCCCGGCGGTGTGGGTGGTGGACGGCGGTGCACCGGTCCCGGCGAGTGCAGCCGCGGGCGGGTGATCCGGGCGGGGACTCCGCGTTCGACTTCGGGC
>JADGGV010000684.1 GCA_019689775.1 Gemmatimonadota bacterium | reverse complement strand
CCCCCCCCCCCCCCCCCCCCCCCGCCCCCCGCCGGGGGGGGGGGGCGGCCCCCCACGACCCGCCGCACACCCTCCGGCCCGCTAACCGACCCGGATGATCTGCTCCCGTCCGGTCCCCACGCTGATGTACCACGCCGGCACGCCCGTCAGCTCCTCGAGGCGCCGCAGGTACGCCCGCGCCGCCGGCGGTAGATCCTCCGGCGTCCGCGCGTCCGACGTCGACTGCCGCCACCCCGGCAGCGTCTCGTAGATCGGCCGCGCCCGCTCCAGTACGGCCAGCGAGTCCGGGAACTCCCGGTGCACCTCCCCGTCGACCTCGTACGCCACCGCCACCTTGATCTCGTCGAACGAGTCCAGCACGTCCAGCTTCGTGATCGCCAGCCCCGAGAGGCCGTTGACCCGGGCGCCGTAGCGGACCACGACCGCATCGAACCAGCCGCAGCGCCGCGGCCGCCCGGTCACGGCGCCGAACTCGCCGCCCAGCCGGCGCAGCTCGGCCCCCATCTCGCCCGGGATCTCCGTCGGCAACGGCCCGCTCCCCACCCGCGTCGTGTACGCCTTGACGACGCCGAGCACCGCGTCGATCGCCGTAGGCCCGATCCCCACGCCCACCGCCGCGCCCCCCGCGGTCGTGTTCGACGACGTCACGAACGGGTACGTGCCGTGGTCCACGTCCAGCAGCGCGCCCTGCGCCCCCTCCAGCAGCACCCGCTGCTTCCGCTTCAGGGCCGCCTCGATCTCCAGCCCCGTGTCCGTCAGGAGCGGCAGCAGCCGCACGCGCAGCGAGAGCACCTCCTCCGCCACGGCGTCCGGGTCCGCCGGCTCCGCGCCCAGCTCGATCAGGTCGCGGTTCGCGCGCTCCGTCGCCTCGCGTACCAGGGCTGCCGCGCGCGCCGCATCCCGCAGGTCCGCCGCCCGCACGCCGCGGCGCGCGATCTTGTCCTCGTACGCGGGCCCGATCCCGCGCCCCGTCGTCCCGATCTTCCCCGCGCCGAGGCCCGCCTCCCGCGCCTGGTCCAGTCGCTTGTGGTACGCCAGCAGCAGGTGCGCCCGCCCGGAGATCCCGATCCGGCCCTCGACGGCTACACCCCGCGCCGCCAGCCCGTCCAGCTCCTCGAAGAACTGCGGCGCATCCAGCACCACGCCGTTCCCGAGCAGGCAGCGCGTACCGGGGTGCAGGATCCCCGACGGGATCTGGCGGAGGATGAATTGGTCGCCGCCCACGTAGACCGTGTGCCCCGCGTTCGCGCCGCCCTGGTACCGCGCGACGATATCCGCCTCGGCCGCCAGCACGTCGACGATCTTACCCTTCCCCTCGTCGCCCCACTGCGCGCCGACCACGACCGTGCATCGATTCTGATTCATGGCGGAAGTCTAGGCGTGTCGGGCAGGTCGGGCAACCGGGCGCATCACCCCGCCTCCGGCGCCTCGCGTAGCACCGCGAGCGCCCCCGAGACCAGCGCCACCGCCGCCGCCGCGCCGACGCCGCTCACGTGGGCCGCATCGTCCTCCGGCCGGTGCACGCGCCGCAGCGACCGCGCGCTCCCGCGCATCAGCGTCACCGCCGGGAACCCCGCCTCCGCCAGCGGGATATGGTCCACCATCACGCCCACGGGCAGCGCGCGGCGCTCGGCGTGCGTGCCGAGCCGCGCCCCGGCCGCAAGCAGCGCCGCCGCGAGCTGCGGCGCCAACCCGCGCCGCGGCAGCCCGTGCTGCTCGATGATGTGGAAGTCGCCCTCGTCGTCCAGCCCGTCCAGGTTGATGATCCCGTGCACGCGCGGTAGGTGGCGCCCCACCGCCGCCGCGCCCGCCAGCCCCAGCTCCTCCCCGTCCGTGATCAGGAACGCGAC
>JADGGV010000683.1 GCA_019689775.1 Gemmatimonadota bacterium | reverse complement strand
GGCTCGGCGAGGGGTATAAGCGACAGCGCCGGCACCCCCGACAGCACCAGCCGGTCCTTCGCCCGCGTCGCCGCGACGTACCACAGCCGCTTCTGCTCGGCCCGGACCTCGGCCGACTCCAGCGCGGCCAGCTCCTGCCACCGGTCCGGCTGCTCCCGCGCGGGCGTGTCCGGCTCGCCCAGCACCATCGTCTCGCGCCCGACGATGAGCTTCTCCGCCCGGTCCTGGACCGACCGCACCAGGTCCGCCCAGAACACGACCCGCCACTCCAGCCCCTTCGCGCTGTGCACGGACGTGATCGTGACGACGTCGTCGTTCTCGCCGTACAGCGGCGCATCGCCCACGCGGTCGCCGCGCTCGCGCACCTCCCGGACCATGCGCAGGAAGTCGCCGAGCGACGACTCCCGTGCCGCCGCCGCGAACGCCCGGAACCGCCGCACGTTCGCCAGCGCCTGCGGCCCATCGCCCTCCAGCAGCGAGAGAAAGGCGATGTAGCCGGTCTCGTTCAGCAGGCTCGTGATCAGCGAGTCCAGCCGGATCCGGTCGCGCAGCGCGGCGTGGCGGCGGAGCGTCTCCACGCCGCGAGCCAGCGGCTCCGCCTCGTCGCCCACGTCCACCCCGGCGAGGTGGTCCCAGTACGGCCGCCGCGCCGAGCGCGCGATGCGCAGCAGCGCCTCGTCCGAGACGCCCACCATCGGGCCGCGCAGGTAGCCGAACAGCGCGCGGTCGTCCCTCGGGTCGCGGATCGCCTCCAGCGCGACGATCAGGTCCACGACCTCCCGCCGCGAGTAGAAGCCGTCGCCGCGCAGCGCGTACGTCGGGACCCCCGCCGCCTCCAGCGCGCCCTGGTACAGCTCCAGCCCGTTCCAGCTCGCGAGCAGCACCGCCATCTCGCGCCACGCCACGCCCTCGCCGTGCAGCTCCAACGCCCGCCGCGCGACGGCCGCCGCGTCCGCCCGCCGCACCTCCTCGACCTTGCGGCACTTCCCGTCGTCATCGTTGGGCGGCACGACGAGCAGCTCGACCGCGCGGTCGCTCGGGCCGTCCACCCGCGTCGTCTTCAAGGCGACGTACGGCACCTCGAACTCCCGCAGCGCCTTCCCGTCCAGCGGCCTGTCCAGCTCCGGCCCGATCACCGCGTCCACGAAGCCGAGCACCGGCGCCACGCTCCGCCGGCTCTCCTCCAACGTCACGACGTCGCCCATCCCGCGATCGCGGAAGTCGCGCTCCACGCGCGTCCAGACGGTCACGTCCGCCCGCCGGAAACGGTAGATGCTCTGCTTCGGGTCGCCGACGAGCATCAGCCGCGGCGTCGCCGCCGAGCCGCGCTCCGGCTCCGCCAGCAGGTACGCGATCTCCTGCTGCACCGGGTCCACGTCCTGGAACTCGTCCACGATCAGCGTGTGGATCCGGCGGCGCAGCGCGCGGCGCACGTCCTCGTGCTCCGCGATCAGGTCCCGCGTCCCCACGATCATCCGGTCGAAGTCGATGGCGCCGGTCCGCTCGAGCCGCTCGTAGAGCCGCTCCGCCGCCAGGGTCGCCAGCTCCAGCAGCGTCGCCTCGCGCGGGCCCAGCCGCTCCACCCCGGCGTTCAGCTTCTGGAGCACCCCGCCGTTCCCGACCAGCCGCCGGACCCACCCCTCGACCTCGCCGCTGCTCCACTCCGAGAGCAGCTCGCGCAGCCCCGGCACCGAGCCCTCGTCCAGCGCCTGGAGGAGCGCGTCGTGCACGGCCTCCGCCGCGAGCGCCGCCGCCTCCCCCTCCTCCAGCACCGTCCCGGCCGGCGGGCGCCCCGCCCGCAGCGCGAAATCCCGCAGCACCTCGCCGCAGAACGAGTGGATCGTGCCGATC
>JADGGV010000682.1 GCA_019689775.1 Gemmatimonadota bacterium | reverse complement strand
CGTAGCGGGGCGGCGGCGCGCCGGCATCCTCGCAGTGGGCGGGGACCGGGGCGCCGGCGGTGGCGCTGTGGCCGTGGGCCCGCGCCCGCGCTCGTGCGCGCCCGGGTTGCGTCTGCCGCCGGGCGTGCTCAGTGTAACGGGACACCCTCCTTTGCCCGCGTGACCGGGATGGCCCCATGTCGAGTCTCGATCTCCGCATCAACGGGCAGCTCCACACCCTGGACGTCGATCCGGCGCGGCCGCTGCTGGGCGTGCTGCGCGACGACCTCGATCGGACCGGCACGAAGTACGGTTGCGGCGAGGGCCAGTGCGGCGCCTGCACCGTGCTCGTGGATGGGCGGGCGACGCGCTCGTGCATCACGCCCGTCGGGAGCGTGGTCGGCCGGGAGATCACGACGATCGAGGGACTGGCGCGGGGTGGGGCGCTGCACCCCGTGCAGCAGGCGTTCCTGGACGCCGGCGCGATGCAGTGCGGCTACTGCACGGCGGGGATGATCATGTCGGCCGTGGCGCTGCTGGCGCGCGTGCCGCATCCGGGTGAGGCGGAGATCCGGCAGGCGATGGACGGCAACGTCTGCCGGTGCGGCACCTACCCGCGGATCGTGGCCGCGATCCAGCGTGCGGCGGCCGTTTCGACGGAGGATGGGCGATGAGCACGTCAGTGGATGCGCGCCGGCGCGGCGCTCCCGCCGACGCGGGCGACGGCGGCCTCGCCGAGGCGCTGGCTCCGGACCGGCACGAGCTGCGCGCGGCGGGCCGCGCCCGGTTCGACCTTTCGCGGCGCGACTTCCTCTCGGCGCTGGGCGGCGGCATCGCCGTGCTGTGCCTCGGTGGCGGGACGCGCGCGCTGCCGGCGGAGCTGGATGCGTCGCACGTGTTCGGCGCGCCGCTGGAGGCCGACGACGTGGTGAGCGCGTGGCTGCACATCGCGGCGGACGGTGCGGTCACGGTGTTCACGGGGAAGGTCGAGGTGGGGCAGGGGGCGCGCACGTCGCTGGCGCAGGCGGTCGCGGACGAGCTGCGCGTGCCGCTCGAGTCCGTGACGCTGGTGATGGGGGACACGGACCGGACGCCGTTCGACATGGGCACGTTCGGCAGCCGCACGACGCCGACGATGATCCCGCAGCTTCGGCGGGCGGCGGCGGCGGCGCGCGCGGAGCTGCTGCGGCTGGCGGCCGAGCGCTGGGGCGTGGACGCCAGCGGCCTCGAGGCGCGCGACGGTGCGGTGCGCGAGCGCGGCGGCGGGCGCCGCGTCGCCTACGGCGAGCTGACGCGCGGGCAGGAGCTGGTACGGACGATCGCGGCGGACGAGGCGATCACGTCGCCGGCCGGCTGGACGGTGACGGGCACGCCGGTGCCGCGGGTCGGTGCGCGGGAGATCATCACGGGCCGCCACCGCTACACGCCGGACTGGACGCTCCCGGGGATGCTGCACGGGAAGGTGCTGCGGCCGACCGCGTTCGAGGCGAAGCTCACGCGGCTGGACACCTCCGCGGCGGAGTCGATGCCGGGCGTGCGGGTGGTGCGCGACGGCGCGGGGTCGGACGGGTTGCCGACGTTCGTGGGCGTGGCGGCGCCGGACGCGACGACGGCCGCGCGGGCGCTCGCGGCGATCCGGGCGGAGTGGCGAGCGGCGCCGCAGCCGTCGTCGGCGGAGATCTTCGAGTACCTGAAGCGGAACGCCGTGGACGCCGCCGCGGTGGCGGGCGGCGAGGGCGACGGCCGCGGCGCGAGCCACGAGGTCGGCAGCGTCGAGCCGGGGCTGCGCGCCGCGGCGCACCGGCTGGAGGCGCGCTACACCACGGCGTACATCGCGCACGTGCCGCTGGAGCCGCGGGCGGCGGTGGCGCGGTGGGAGGG
>JADGGV010000681.1 GCA_019689775.1 Gemmatimonadota bacterium | reverse complement strand
GAGTGGGTCGAGTTCCTTGGTGTTTGCCGTCCCTGAACGGGTCCGCCGGGTGGGAGGGGCGTTTCGGGGAGGGGATACGCTACGCGCCACGCAGCAGCACCGGCTCCTCCAGCGGGCGGCTGCGCTCGCGGATCTCCGGCTCCGTGAGGCCGTACAGCGGCGGCGCCGGTACGCCGAGGATGCCGAGCATGCAGTAGATCTGGCCCCGGTGATGGACCTCGTGCTCGACCATCGCGCGGAGCCACTTCCAGGTGGGGAGCGTCGTGCCGGCGACCGTCGTACACGGCCGGCGCAGCTCGTCGGGGCTAAGGCTCCAGAAGATCTCGATCGACTCGGCGTGCATCCGCTCGAGGAACTCCATCACCGCATCGTAGCCGTCCGCCAGCTCCGGCCCGTGGCCGGGGTAGCGGCTCGGATGCCCCAGTGCGTTCTCCGCCCACATGTAGCGCTCCGTCGCGCCGATGTGCCGGATGAGGTCGCCGAACGAGAAGCGGCCCGGCCGCGGCCGCCACTCGATCGACTCCGGGGGGATGCAGGCCAGCACACGTCGCGTTCGCGCGCGGATGTTCTCGAAGTAGCGGATGAAGTCCTCGATTCGCGGGATCTCCACGGCTCCTCCTCGGTCACTCCAGGGCGAGCGCAGGCCCGGCGCACGCGCCGATCAAGCAAGGGAAACGCGCCGCGCGCCCAGGCTGTGACGCCCGACGCCCGGCGCGGCGCTCCCGCACCGCGTGCCTCGCGCCGGGAGGCCGGCCACAGGCCGTGCGCCGCGCGCCCGGATCCCGACCTCCGTGCCGACCCGTATTGGTCCTTGGGCCCGGGGCGTACCGCGCCCGGACCCCCACGCGGCGCCGCGGGTATTGGCGGGTTCACACCAGCCACCGACGGCGGATGAAGCTCGAGCAGCCCGAGTACGAGTTCCCGATCGAAGATCGCCAGCACGCGCGCCGCGCCGGCCAGCCGGCGGGGATCTATCTCCTCGACGGGCGCTACCACATCGCCGCGCACTGGACCGCGCAGGAACGGGCGCTCGTCGCGCGTGGCGCGCTCTACGTGGCGACGCTCCTCTTCGACGCCTGCCCCTACGAGACCGGCCGCGATGCGCGCCCGCTGCGCCTCGCGCCCTTCCCCGCACCGCCCTACACCCGCGCCCACGGCGGGTCGAGCGCGAGCACCCGGTCGTAGGCCGGACAGCCCGGCACGTGCGCGCCGGGGAGGTAGCCGGTGCTGATCAGGAACTCGCCCACGATCTCGCCGCCGGTGAACACGAACGTCTTCCGGAACAGCTTCAGCCAGTCCGCCTTCGCGCGCGGGTGGTGACGGTCCAGCCAGGCGGCGAACGAGCCGTGCTCGCCGCGCAGCCGCTGAAGCCGCCGCGCGTTCTCGATCACCGCGTCGATCTTCTTGCGGTTGCGGATGATCCCCGCGTCCGCCAGCAGCCGCTCGCGCTCCACCTCGCCGTAGCCGGCGACGCGGTCGATGTCGAAGCCCTCGAACGCCGCGCGGAACGCCTCCCGCTTCTTCAGGATCGTCAACCAGGACAGCCCGGCCTGGTTGATCTCGAGGGCGAGCCGCTCGAACAGCGCCGCGTCGTCCCGCAGCGGAAACCCGTACTCGTGGTCGTGGTAGGGGCCGTGGAACGGATGGCCCACGGCCGCGTCGCAGTACGTCAAGGTGCCTCCCGGGATCGGGTACGCGGTGGGGACGCGGCCCGCCGGCGGGGACCCGACCGCCGGCCCCGCCCCAGGCCCGACGCGCCGGCGGCGGCCGGGGCCCCGAGCCCCGCGCCCCGACGCCCGCCACCGGCCGCGTCGAACAGCTTAATCCTGCCGTATTCACGAGGGCGTAGTGGTAGGATAGCGT
>JADGGV010000055.1 GCA_019689775.1 Gemmatimonadota bacterium | reverse complement strand
CCCTTCTCCCGCGTGAGGTCGCGCACCCACCCCCGCAGCTCCGCATCCTCCGCCACCCGCTCCGCCAGGATGTCCCGCGCGCCCGCGAGCGCCGCCTCCGCGCTCGGCACCTCCCGCGCCTCGTCCACGAACGACGCCGCCGCCGACTCCGCCTCCGCGTCGCTCGCCTCACCGGCCCAGATCAGCTCCGCGAGCGCCTCCAGCCCGCGCTCCCGCGCGATCGTCGCCCGCGTCCGCCGCTTCGGCCGGTACGGCAGGTAGAGGTCCTCCAGCGCCTGCTTCGTCTCCGCCGCCTCGATCCGCGCCCGCAGCTCCGCATCGACCTTCCCCTGCGCCTCGATCGAGGCCAGGATCGCCGCCCGGCGCTCCTCCAGCTCCTCCAGGTACCGCCCCCGGTCCCGCACCGCCGCGAGCTGCACCTCGTCCAGCCCGCCCGTCGCTTCCTTCCGATACCGCGCGATGAACGGAAGCGTATTCCCCTCCTCGAACAGCTCCAGCGCCCGTGCGACCTGCCGCGGCGAGAGCCCCAGCTCGACGGCGACCTTCTCGATCCGTGACTGCGACAGCATGCGATCCCTGGCTCCTGTTACGACGCGCCGCCTCCGGCCCCCGCGGGACCGAGCGGCCGGCTGAACTCCAGCGCCGGAAGCTGGCGCGCCGCGGCGCCCACGGCAACCGCCGCCTCGTCTCCGGCGGCAGCGTCGCGCGTGGGGAGCCTCATCGCGCTCTGCGGGACGTGGGAATGTCTCACGCGGCAGCGTCGCGCGCGCGGGGTGCGTCCGGCTCGATTCGGGGGTAGATCGTGGGCGGTTACGGCAGCGTCGCGCGCGCGGGGTGCGTCCCCCCGCAGCGCGAGCCGCCGCGCTGGACGAGAGGCTTGCGTCAGGGGGCGGGTGGTGGCACTTTCGCAAATGAGTATTGCTTTTTGCGTCTTTGCTTCCTCATGGCTCTCCCGGCGCGCGGCGTCGGGGTCCCGGGCCGATCCGACCACGCTGCCGAACCCACATGCAGACCACCGTCCTCCTGGTGGAGCCACACGCGGAAGCGCGCGATATTTTTGCGACGGTGCTGCGCCACGCCGGCTACGCCGTGGTCGAGGCGCGCGACGGCGAGGACGCGGTGCGGCTCGCGCTGGCGAGCCCGCCGGACCTGGTCGTGTGCGGGTTTCCGGTGGTCCTTGCGACGGGCGGCGAGTTGGGCGAGGTCCTGCGGGGGCACGCGGCCACGGCGAGGGTGCCGATTCTCGCGGTCAGCTCGCACGTGTTCCCGGAGGACCTGGCGCGCGCACGGCGGGGCGGCATCGACGAGGTGCTGCCGAAGCCCGTGGCGCTCGCGCGCCTGCTCGAAGCCGTCGAGCGACTCGCGGGTCCGGCTGCGCAGCCGGACCCGTGAATGCGAGCGGCCGGGCGACCGCCGCCGCCCGGGCCGTTCACGTTCCGGCCGACCCGCCTTGGGGCGGGCCACTCCCCTTCCCTGCAATCCCTCGGCGTCGGGGCCGTCTCTCGGGGTGCGTCCTCACGGCCGCGCGCCCGGACTCGCCTTCTCCGTCGCGCTCACGCCGGCCGGATAGAAGTTGTACTCCAGCCCGAACGTCCACCCCACGGTCGGGCGCATGCCACCGTGGTTGAGCGGCACCAGCGTGTTGGCGATGACGTTGATGCGGTTGCCGGCGGCGATCTTGAAGCCGAAGGCGCCGTCGATGGTGTTGTCGCGGCGGTCGGGGATGTTGCCGGGCTCGACGACGTGCGGCAGCGGCGACGTGATGGTCACGGCGGGCGGGAGCGCCAGCTTCGAGGCGCCGAGCGGCCAGCGTGAGATGACGTCGACGGCGAGCGTGAGCCAGGGGAGCATGAGGTGGTCGAAGCCGAGCGTCGCGAGGGCGACGTCGTTCTCGAACTCATTGCTCACGCTGGCGTAGCCGAGGTTGACGTGCGGCGAGAGGGGGCCGTAGCGGCCGGAGCCGACGAGGAGCCCGGAGACTCTGGTGGAGCCGGCGCCGAGGAAGTCCTCCTCGTTGCCGGTGGGGAAGCGCACCTGGCCGAGGAGCGCCGCGCCGAAGTGGGGCGTCTGGCCGAGGTTGATCTTGATGCGCGCGGCGAGGTCGCCGATGCCGCTGGCGGAGCCCTCGGAGGCGACGGTCTGCTCGAGCTTCGGGTTGTCCGGCGTGCCGAGCCGATGCGCGTCGGTCCCGCTCTCGGCGAGGATCCGCCCGGTGCTTCGGCCGCGGATGGATGCGTGCACGAACGGCACGGCGATCCCGATGTCGACGCGGTCGAGGAGCCCGTAGGTGGCGACGACCGTGGTGGCGAGCAGGTCGACATTCAGGTCCGTTTCGACCTGGAAGACGTCATCCTCGATGCTCACGTCGCCCAAGCCGGGCGCACCGACATCCTGGTGCGTGAAGTTGAGCAGCAGGTCACTGAGCGGGACGCCGCGGATGGTCTTGTAGCTGAGGCCGGTCAGCCCGGCGCCGAGGAGGAGCCGCCCCCGGCCGAGCGTGGGCGCCCGCTCGGCGAAGATCGGACCGGCCGAGGTCGACGTCGCCACCGGCACGCCGCCCTCGAAGGTGAACGTCGTGCCGCCGCTCGTGGCCGCGACCGGGAAATTGGACACGCCGGCGCCGATGGCGCTCGTGAGGAAGGCGAGGATGTTGGCCTGCCCCTCCCGGATCAGCGGGTTGTAGTGGTTGCCGTGGACGGCGGCGTTCACGTCGAGGCACAGCGGCTCGCCGCAGGTGCCGAACGTGAACAGGTCCATCACCTTCTGGCGCAGGGTCTGGGCATGGAGCGGCGTGGCGAGCAGGAGCCACGGCAGCACGAGGCCAAGCGGGCGACGGAGCATGTCTCCTCCTCGTTCGGGCGACGGGTGTGATCGACGCGCCCCGGTGACCGCGCCCCATCGCGCGCGATGCGCCATGGCGGGGGCGGGTACGCG
This sequence comes from Gemmatimonadota bacterium, assembly GCA_019689775.1. Taxonomy (GTDB): domain Bacteria; phylum Gemmatimonadota; class Gemmatimonadetes; order Longimicrobiales; family RSA9; genus JADGGV01. The sequence continues at coordinate 10,406 of JADGGV010000055.1, read as the reverse complement.
TCCGCAGGTGACGTTCGATCGTGTGGATTGGAGCTCGCCGGCATGCGCGCGGCGGGGCGGCGAGCCGGGCGGAACGGCCGGTCGACGGGCGCAAAGTAGCGAGCCGAGATGTGGCGCGGCAAGCCGCCCGGCGATCCTTGCGCGGCGGGTGCGGAGGGGGTAGCGTTCAGCGTTCCCGGAGCTTCCAGGCGGCTGCCCGAATGCGTGCGCATGGCATTGCCGCCCGTCCACTCCCGCCCCACTCTCGCGGCCCTGGCCGCACGCGGCGAGCCGCGATCCCAGGTGCGTGGTCGGATTCGTTCCGGACATCCCGTGCGCGTTGCGCCGGGTCCGAGCCGGCCCGGCATGATCCGCTCCGGACGGTGACACGATGGCGGAGCACGACCAGCCCAGCGGACGACCCACTCCACCGCCGGCGACGCCAAGCGGCCCGGCCTGGGCGGGCGGCGCGCGGCCCGCGGCGGCCGTGAGCACCGGCGGGACGGGGCGCAAGCTCTGTCCGCAGTGCGGGACCGAGTACGACAGCGGCACCAACTTCTGCCCGAAGGACGGCTCGGTCCTGAAGGCCGACTACGGCAGCGTCGAGCTGGTCGGTCAGGTCATCGGCGGCCGCTATCGCATCGAGCGGAAGCTCGGCGAAGGCGGGATGGGCCAGGTCTACCTCGCCGAGCACGTGAAGCTCGGCCGCGCCTGCGCGATCAAGATCATGCGGCCGGCGCTCATGCGCGACCAGGACGCGATCGGCCGCTTCGCGCGGGAGGCCGCCACCGCCGGACGGATCAGCCACCCGAACGTGGCCGCCGTCTACGATTTCGGCGAGACCGAGGACGGCCTCATCTACCTCGCGATGGAGCACGTCGAGGGCACGCCGCTCTCCGCCGTGCTCGCCTCGCGCGGCCGGCTGCCGCCGGCGGAGGCGGTCGAGATCGCCGCGCAGGTCGCCGCGGGGCTGAACGCCGCCCACGAGCTGAGCATCATCCACCGCGACCTGAAGCCGGACAACGTCCTGCTGTCGTACGGGCGGGACGGCCGCCCGGTCGTGAAGGTCGTCGACTTCGGCATCGCCAAGGCGATCCAGGAGCCGGGCCAGAACCTGACGCAGACCGGCATGGTCGTCGGCACGCTCGAGTACATGAGCCCGGAGCAGCTCATCGGCGAGGCGCTCGACGGCCGCAGCGACGTCTACAGCCTGGGCTGCGTGCTCTACGAGATGCTCACCGGCGAGCGCACGTTCGGCGGTTCGACCGGGGCGGCGCTGACGCGCCGCCTCACGGAGCCGCCGCCGCACCCGCGCGCGCGCGTCCCGGAGGTGCCCGAGGCGCTGGACGCCGTCGTCGTGCGCGCGCTGGCTCGCGTCGCAGCAGACCGGTTCGCCACCGCGACCGAGCTGAGGGACGCGCTGCTCGCGAGCATCGAGGCGCCCGCGCCGGCGCCGACGCCGCCGGGCGCGATGCCGGCCGCCGCACCGCCGGCCCCGGCGACGACACCGGCCACCGCCACCGCCCCGCCGGCCACGGCGCCCGAGGCTTCCGCGGCGACCACGCCGCCGGCGCCGGTCCCCGCGGCGGCGCCGGCATCGGCCGTCACGCCGGTGCCGACGGGCGCACCGACCGCGGCGGGCGGCGCCCCGATCCAATCCGCGCCCCCTGCGGCGCCGACCGCCACCGTCACGGCGCCGCAGGCCGGCCCGGAGCCGGCGACGGCGCCCCCGAGGCGTGGGTGGGCACTGCGCCTGGCGACGGCCGCCGTCGTCGTGGCGGCGCTCGCAGCCGGCGCGCTCATGGTCCGCGGGCGCCGCACGCCCGCCGCCGCGCCGCCGCCTGCAAGCGCGTCGGCCGCCGCGGCGCCGGCCGGAGCCGCCAGCGGCGAGCCCGCCGTCGCGGCCGCGAGCCCTGCGCCCGTCGCCGCGGATCAACCGGCGCAGGCCGCCGCAGCGCCGCCGACGACGCCGGCCTCGACCACGCCGACGACGCCGGCCGCCGCGGCGCCCGCGCGCGCCGAGCTCCGCATCACCGGCTCGCTCCCCGCTGGCGCCGTCGTGATGCTGGACGGCGTGCGGGTCGCCGGACGCACCTTGTCGCTGGAGCCCGGCCGGCACACGGTCTCGGTCGGCGCCAGCGGCTACGAGATGGCGACCTGGCGCGGGACGCTCCAGCCGGGCGAGAACCGGTCGTGGACGCCCGACCTGCGCCGCGTCGCCGAGGCCGCCGCGCCGCAGCCGGCCGGCCCGGTGACGCCGCCGCCGACGCTGGGGAACCCGGCCCCGCCGCCGAGGACGGACACGGCCGCGCCAGCGCCCATCGCTGCGCCCGCGGCGCCGGCCCTGCCCGGCCGGGAGGCGCTCCTCGCGGCGGGGCGACGCGCGGCCGAGGCGTTCGTCGCCGCCATCAACGCTCGCGACATCCGCCAGCTCCGGCGCGCCTGGCCGGGGATCCGCTCGTCCGAGGACGACGCCTGGCGCCGCTTCCTCGAGGCGAAGGAGAACACGAGCGTGGAGGCCCGCCTCGTGACCGTCAAGGCCGAGGACGTGAACGCCGGCACGGCCACGGTGCTGTTCCCGATCATCCTGACGTTCACCAACCCGGCGACGGGCCGGCAGATCCAGCAGCCGTCCTTCGAGGCGACGTTCCTCGCTGCCGGCGACGGCTGGAAGCTGGCGACGATCCGACCCGCGCAAGGCAACTAGCCCATGCCACACTGTGAATCTGCCTCGATGACCGAGAACTCCAGTCCACGCCGCGGCGCGGGCCAGACCGCGCGACGGCTCGACCGAGCGCGCGCCACCGCCCCCGTCGCCGGCGTGGCGGTCCTGCTCGCGGCGTGCGCCACCGGCGCCGGCGCGCCGCCGAAGGCGCCGACACCGGCCGACGTCGCCCGCCTGGAGGCGGCGCTGGCGCGCGACACGTCCAACGTCGCGGCACGCATCGCGCTGGGCGCGGCGTACCGTGCGAGCGGTGAGCCGGAGAAGGCCCGGGCCCTGCTCGAGCGCGCGGTCGCGGCCCGGCCGACGGATGCCGGCGCCGTGGTGGCGCTCGGGCTCGCGTACGAGGACCTCGGCCGCTTCGCCGACGCGCGGAAGCTGTACACGGACTTTCTGTCGACGGGCCGGCCGTCCGCGGCGCTGCGCTCGCGGCTGCGGGCCAGGCTGCCGCTGCTGGCGCGGCGGGAGCTACAGGCGGCCGTGCGGGCCGCGCTCGCCGACGAGCAGGCGCTCGGCGATAGCACGCCGCCCGAGCCGCGCACCGTGGCCGTCTTTCCGCTGCTGTACGCGGGGCGCTCGCCGACGCTCGCGCCGCTCGGCCGGGCGCTCGCCGAGTTGCTGGTGACCGATCTCTCGCAGACATCGCGGCTGCGGGTGCTCGAGCGCGCGCGCGTCCAGATGCTGATCGACGAGATGAAGCTCGCCGAGAACGGGCTGGTCGACCCGCAGACCGCCGCGCGCACCGGCCGCCTGCTGCGGGCGGGGCGCGTCGTGCAGGGCCGCATCGAGGGCGACAGCGTGCAACTGCGCCTCGAGGCCGCGGCGGTCGCCGTGGCGGGCGCCGACAGCTCACGGATCACGCCGGTCGGCGGGCAGGATGCCGCGGAGCGGCTCTTCGACCTGGAGAAGCGCATTGCGCTCGGCCTCTACGAATCCATGGGGATCGAGCTGACCGTGGCGGAGCGCGAGCGGGTCATGGCGCGGCCGACCATGAACCTGCGGGCGCTGCTGGAGTTTGGGCGCGGCCTGGAGGCGGAGGACCGCGGCGACTACGCGGGCGCGGCCGAGCACTACCGGCGCGCCCGCGAGGCGGATCCCGGCTTCCAGATGGCCGCCGCGAACGGTGACGAGGCCGAGGCGCTCGCGCTCGCCACGCACACGCAGCCGACGGAGCTGGTCGGGATCGCGGGCGTCTCCGTCGCGGCCGGCGGTCCCACGGCGGCCGGGCCGATCGAGTTGCTCGCGCCGCTCGACGGCATGATCGCGGATCCCAGCGTTCGCGACGTCGGTCCCGAGGTCACGCGCGTGGAGGGGCTCGGGCAGCCCGCCACCGTGCGCATCATCATCCGGCGCCCGTGAGGTCGGCCATGATGCGACGCACGCTCTTCCCCGCCCTGCTCGCCGCGCTCCTCGCCGCGCCGCGGCCGGCCGCCGCGCAGGCCGATGCCTGGAGCGCCACGATCGGCGCCGAGCTCGAGGCGTACCGCTTCGCCAAGCCCGACGCCGCCGGCGTCCATACACTGTCGCTGGTCAGCACGCCGTTCGCCGTGCAGGGGCCGCTCGCCGGGCCGCTCTGGCTCACCCTCTCCGGCAGCTACGCGCGCGGCGAGCTGGAGCAGGCCGACGGCGCCAAGGCGACGATCTCCGGGCTGACCGACTCGCAGCTCCAGCTCTCGGCGATCGTCGTCCCACGCCTCGCCAGCGTCAGCCTGATCGCGCTGCTGCCGACCGGCGTCTCCGAGCTGAGCCTCGCGCAGGCCGAGCTGGCCGGCGCCGTGGCCGCCGACCTCATGCCGTTCCGCATCTCGCACTGGGGGAGCGGCGGCGGCCTCGGCGTCGGCACCACGCTCGCCCGCAACTTCGGCGCGATCGGCCTCGGCGCGAGCGCGGCGTACGTCGTCGGGCGGTCGTTCGACTATCTGTCCGACGTGCCGTTCACGCTTCGACCGGGCAACGAGCTACAGCTCCGGGTCGCGCTCGATGCCGCGACCGGCGCGTCCGGCAAGCTCGGCCTCCAGTTCCTCTACCAGCACAACGCCGACGACGAGATCAACGGCCGGAACCTGTTCCACCCCGGCGACCGCTACCAGGCCCGCGCGTCCTACTCGTTCGCGGCCGGCGGCGGGAGCGCGGCCATCGTCTACGGCGGCGTGCTGCACCGCGCCAGCGGCTTGTTTCTCGACGCGCGGGCGGACCGCTCGCCCGACGAGAACCTCGCGTTCGGCGGCGCGGGGCTGCGCGCGCCGGTCGGCCGCGGCGTCCTGGCCCCCTCCATCGACGCCCGGCTCACCCGGCGCTCGGATGGGCTGGAGGAAGGGTACACGGTCGGCGTCGGCACCGCCCTGGAGTGGCCGCTCGGCGCCGGCGGGCCGCGCCTGGTGCCCTCGGCTCGCGTCCGCTTCGGCCACGTCGTCGTGCGCGAGGGGCAGGAGAGCGGCTTCTCCGGGCTCGACCTCGGGCTCGGCCTCCGCTTCGGGGGTGCCCGATGAGCGCCCCGCTCCGCGCCATCCGCCGCGCCGCGGTGCCGCTGCTCCCCGCGCTGCTCGCCGCCTCATGCGACGACGGCCGCGCCCTCGACCCGGCGCCGGCGGGCGGCCCGGCCCGCATCGCCGTGGCGTTCTCGACATCCGCGACGCACGGCGCCTCCGGCGACGCGTTCGCCAAGGCCGACCATCTGCGCCTCCGGATCGTCCGATCCGACGGCACCATGCTCGCCGACACGACGCCGGCGATCGACGCCGGCGCCGCCGAGCTGGCGCTCGACATCCCGCTCCGCATCGAGAGCGAGACGGAGACCGTGGCCATCAGCGTCGAGGTGCTGTGGAGCGGGCAAGCGGTATTCCGTGGCCAGGGCACGGTCGAGCTCCAGCGCGGCCGCACCTCGCCGGCCGAGATCGCGCTCACGCCGGTGGTGACGGCCGTCCGCGTGCCGAACTCGCCGCAGACGATCACCGCGCTCGGCGACACGCTCCGCCTCGTCGGCGCCGCCGTGTTCGCCACGGGCGACACGGTGACCGGGTCCACGGTGCAGTGGCGCACGCTCGACCCGAACGTGGTGGAGGTGTCGTCGTCCGGGCTCGTCCGCGCGCTGGCGGAGGGCACCGCCCGCCTCATCGCCAGCTTCGGCTCGTTCGAGGCGACGACGCAGGTCGTCGTCCGCGCGACCGTCGCCCGCATCGACGTCGCGCCGCCCTCGCTCACGCTGCTCGTGGACTCCGCCGCCCAGCTCTCGGCGGTCGCGCGCGACGCAAACGGCAACCCGCTCGTGCGCACCCTGACGTGGACGTCGGCGAACCCGCAGGTCGCGGCGGTGGATGCGAACGGGCGGGTCACCGGCGTCGGGCCGGGCACCACCACGGTCACGGCGACGGTCGAGGGCGTGAGCGCGCCGCCCGTGCAGGTCGAGGTGAAGCAGGTGCCGGTGGCGGCCGTCACGATCGGGCCGCGCACAGCCACGATCGGCATCGGTGAGACGGTGCAGCTCGTGGCGATCCCGCGGGACTCGTCCGGCCGCCCGCTGGGACGTCGGACCATCTCCTGGTCGTCGGACAACCCCGCCGTCGCGACGGTCAACGCCGCCGGCGTCGTGACCGGCCACGCCGAGGGGAAGGCGACGGTCACGGCGACCTGCGAGGGCCAGAGCGCGAGCGCCGTCATCACCGTCCGCAACAGCCCCGTAATCCTGCTCTCGACCCAAAGCGTGCTGTTCACGACGTACCCGGAGCAGGACCCCCAACCGAACTTCACGGACATCGGGATCGCGAACGGCGGCGCCGGGACGCTCACCGGGCTCTACCTCGACCCGGTCGTCTACGACAGCACGGGCACGGATTGGGTCTCCGCATCGCTGCTCGGCGATACGGCGCCCGCCACGCTCCACATCGAGGTGTTCACCGGGTACTTGTTCTCTGGGCTCCACACGGCCTACGTGACGGTCCGCTCGACCGATCCGCGCGTCGACCCGCAGACGGTCATCGTGCAGGTCGATGTGCAGGATGTCCCCACCCTCTCGAACCAACCGGCGACGGCGGGCGCCCCGCCGACGGCCAACCGACGGAGGTAACGTGCGCAGACTCGCCTTGCTGCTGATCGCGGCGCTGGCGCTCCCCGCGGCCGCGCGCGCGCAGGAGACGGACACCCGTCCGGGCATCGCCGTCTTTCCGTTCACGAACGGCGGCTCGTACGGGCCGGACAAGGAGGACCTCTCCGCGCTCGAGGTCGGGATGCAGCAGATGCTGCTCACCGAGCTCGCCCAGAACGGCGCGCTCCGCATCGTGGATCGCAGCGCGCTCAAGCAGTTGCTGGAGGAGCAGAACCTCGGCACCTCCGGGCGGGTCGATCCCCAGACGGCGGCGAGGATCGGCAAGCTCGTCGGCGCGCGCTACGTCGTCACCGGCGTGTTCGTCGACCTCTTCGGCAACTTCCGGCTGGACGGGCGCGTGGTCGACGTCGAGACGGGGGAGGTCCTGAAGACGCAGCGGGTGCAGGCCAAGCGCGAGCAGATGTACGATCTGGTCGTCCAGCTCGCGTCGAAGATCACGAGCGGCGTCAAGCTGCCGCCGCTTCCCGCCGCCCAGCGCGAGGCCCGCAGCCGCCGCGACATCCCGCCGGAGGCGGCCGTGCTGTACTCGAAGGCGCTCGTGGCCGAGGATCGCGGCCAGACCGACACCGCGATCGAGCTCTATCGGATGCTCGACACGAAGTTCCCGGCGCTGACCGAGGCGAAGGAGCGGCTGATCCAGCTCACGAAGAGCTGAGCGGCGCTCAGTGCGCGGGGAGCCGCCGCGCGAGCACGGCGGCCGGCACGGCCAGGAGCGTCTGCCCCGACGCGTCGCGGCGGCCGCCGTAGAGGATGCCCACCACCGCGCCGGTCGCATCGAAGATCGGGCTCCCGCTCGCGCCCGGCGCGCCGTACCCCTGCACCTCGAGCCGGTCCGCGGAGACGGCGGCGAGCACGCCGGCGGTCACGAGCGGGCGCGCCGGGCGGACGCGCCCGCCCGTTGCCCACGCCGTCTCGCCGCCGAGCGGAAAGCCGATCGACGCCATCGGCGCGCCCGGCTGGAGCGTGTCCGGGCGCAGGTTCAGGCCGCGCACCGTCGGCACCTCGCCCTCGATGTTGTCGACCTTCACCAGCGCGAGGTCGACAGCGGCGTCGCCCGGGAGCAGCCGCGCCGGCCACACCTGCTCCGAGTCCGAGAACTGCACGCCGATCCGCCGCGGCGGCGTGTGGCCGTCGGCCCCGTAGACCACGTGCCGGTTGGTCGCGAGCGTCGCATCCGGCCTCACGGCGAACGCGGTCCCGGTCACGACGCTGCCGTCCGCGTGCTCGACGTAGACGAGGGCGATCGCGGGGCGGTTCACCGCCTGGATCGACCGGAAGTCGAGCGAGGCGGCGAGCTGCTGGCGCGTGAGCGCCGCCGTGGCCGCCTGGAGCTGGCGCCGCAGCTCGGGCACGCGTGCCGCATCGCCGCCCTGCTCCGCGGAGCGAAGCGCGGCCCGCGACCGCTCGACCTGCTCGCGGCTCCGCCGCAGCGCCTCCGCGAGGTCGGTGACCTGCCCTTCCAATGCCCGCTCCGTGCGCGCGCCCGCCTCGAGCAGCGAATCGATGCGGAGGTTCAGCTCCGCCCGCTCGCGCTCCCACCCGGCCCGCTCCCGCCGCCCGGCGTAGACCGCGGCGGCGGCCGCCGCCGAGGCCCCCGCGCTCGCGCCCCCGCGCCCCACCCGCAGGCGACGCGTGCGCCGTGCGACCTCGACGCGCACCCGCTCCGTGACCTCGGTCGCACCACCGGCGCCGGTCCGCATCGCCGTCGCCGCGACGCCGCCGAGGCGCACCTCGACCATCGCGCCGGCTGGCCCGCCGAAGCCGATGCGGTCGCCATCCGACAGGCGCACCTCGCCGGCCACGCGCGTGCCGTTCACGTACGTGCCGTTCGTGCTGTCCAGGTCGTGGACGTACCAGGCGCCGTCGCGCTGGAAGATCACGGCGTGGCGCGCGGAGACCTCGAGGTCCCGCGATGCGTCGAAGCGCAGCCCGCAATCCGGGTGGCGCCCGACGAGCAGCGAGCCGGCCTCCAGGCTGCGGATGGAGCCGGCATCGGCTCCGGTCAGAACGTGGATTCGGAGGGTCACGGGGATCGGGGGCGGCGCGGCGGCGCGTGCCGGCTCAGGGCTCCGAGAGGACGTAGACGTTGCGGCCGACGCTCCCGCCCGTGGCCGGGTCCGCGAGCCCCGGCCCGTCGACGCGCGCGACGACGACCGTGATGTTGTCGGGGCCGCCCCGCGAGTTGGCCAGGTCGATGAGCGCCTCGCAGAGCGAGGGGAGGTCCGGGATGTTCGCCGCCGCGTAGGCGATCTCCTCCTTGCGCACCATGCGCGAGAGCCCATCGGAGCACAGCAGCACCAGATCGCCGCGGCACAACTCCTGGTACGTGAGGTCCACCTGCACGCTCTCGGCCGTGCCGAGCGCCTGGAGGATCATGTTCCGGTAGGCGCTCCCCTCCGCCTCCTCCTCGGTCAGCGCACCGGCCTCCACCAGCGCCTGCACCATCGACTGGTCGCGCGTGACCTGGTAGACCACCCCGCCCCGCACGAGGTACGCCCGCGAATCGCCCACCTGGGCGAGGTAGAGGACGTTGTCGAGGATGCCGGTCGCCGTGGCGGTGGTGCCCATCCCCCGCAGCTCCGGGCGGCGGTTCGCCTCGTCCCGGATGCGCCGGTTCGCCGACTCGACCGCCTCGCGCAAGCGGGACGCGAACTGGCGCGGCGTGCTGTCGCGATCGGCCGTCCACTTCGAGACCAGCTCGTAGTAGATCCACGACGTCGCCAGCTTCGCGGCCGTCGCGCCCGCCACGGCGCCGCCCATCCCGTCCGCCACCAGCACGAGCGCGCCCTTCGGGCCGAGCGGGAACGCCCCGATCCGGGCGCCGTCCTGCGGCGCCGCGTCCGGGTTCAGCAGCACGCCGCCGTCCGACGGCTCCACGCTGAGGTCGGCGACCACGAAGCTGTCCTGGTTGTCGCTCCGCTGCCGCCCCCGATCCGTCATCCCGTAGACGAGCACCGAGATGTCCGCTCGTCCGACGCCGCTCATGGGGCACCGTTCCGGCAGTTGTCGAGCATCACGCGATACCCCCGGCTGTCGGGCTTCAGCGTCAGCGCGCGGCTGACCCAGCGCACGCACTGCGCGGAATCGCCCAGTCCGGCGGCTGCCACGCCCGCCACGTAGGCCGCCTCGCCACGCTGCGCGGCGTCGAGCGACTCCAGCGGCCAGAGCGCGCGGGCGCTGTCGAAGATCGCCTGGAGCGTCGCGCGCTCCGGGTAGGGCGGGCCCACACGGTCGAAGAGCCGGCCAAGGAGCGCGACCGGGTCCGCGATCTCCGGCACCCGTTCCGCAGGCGACGACTCGGCAGGCGACGACTCGGCAGGCGTCGGCTCCGGCCGCGTAGCCGGCGGGCGCGGCCGGGCTGCCGGGACCCCGCCACCCACCGCGGCCGGCGCCGCACCGGCGTCGCTCGTGCCCGCCACCGGCGCCGTCGCGGTGCCGCTGGTTGGCGAGGGCGACGCGGGCTCCGCCGACGCCGCGGGCGCGCCGGCGGCCGGCGGCTGCGTCGCGGCCGGTGCGGCCCCGCCGGCCGGGCCCGTCGTCGCGGCGGGCGCGCCCGACCGGACGAGCGCCCACGCCGCGGAGCCGCACGCGGTGCCCCCCACG
>JADGGV010000680.1 GCA_019689775.1 Gemmatimonadota bacterium | reverse complement strand
GCGACGCCCGGGTCGCCCGCGCCGCCGGCGGCGCCGCCATCGGCGGTTCGCCGGCCGTCGGCGGCCCGCCGCTCGACCGTCTCGGACTCCACGGTCACCATAGCCGACCCAGCCCGTAGATGGTCAGGATCATGCCGGACAGCGCGGTGGTGAGCCCGGCGGCGGTCTGGATCCTCTCGCTGAACGTGTGTCGCTCCTTGAACGGGATGATGATCTGGTCGCCCGGCTCGATCGTCTTGACGTCGCGGATCGAGGCGCGGGTGCCGAGCTTCGCCTTGAGGATCGTGACATCGTGCTTGTCCGCCCGGCTGCTGTAGCCGCCGGCCGCACGCACGAACGCCTCCGGCTTCTGCCCCGGGACGAAGTCCACGATGCCCGGCCGGGCGACGGCGCCGAGGACGACGACGTCGTCGCGCCGGCGGGGTACGGTCAGCACGTCGCCGCTGCGGAGCGTCTGATCGGCCGCGTCGCCGTCCTGCCGGAAGAGCTGCTCGAAGTCGATGACGACGTTCGTCTCGTCGCCGCCGGAGCGGATCTGTAGGATCTGGCGCTCCTCCTTGCTCAGCGACTCCACGGGTGCGTTCTTGAGCTGCTCGAGGCCCTTCTCCGCCATCCCCTCCGGCGTGCGGCGGAGCGTCGCCGTCACGAGCGAGGCGTCCGGGAGAAAGCCGCCCGCGGCGTTGACGAGGTCGCGGACGGTGGTCACCCCGGGTACGATCGGGTACGTCCCCGGATGCACGACCTGCCCCTCCACGCGCGCCACGTGGCGCCGGTCGTAGTCGCCGATCCCGGGGATGTAGAGGGCGTCGAAGGGCTTGAGCACCAGGCCCCGCCCGCGCTCGCCCACGGCCTCCGCGCGCGAGAGGACCGTGACCTCCTGCCGTCCCGGCGCGACCAGGCGCGTCAGCCGCAGCGTGTCCGCCGCGTTCGGTGGGAAGCCGCCGCCGCCGTTGGCGATCTCCAGCAGCGCCGCCAGCGTCTCCCCCTTCCGGTACTCGTACGTCCCCGGGAACGCCACCGCGCCGACCACGCGCACCGTCTCCTGGATCGGATTGACGATGAGCGCGTCGCCCTCGCGCAGCCGCGGGTTGGCATCCAGGTCGCCGAGCTGGAGGAAGCGCACCAGGTCGACGCGCAGCGAATCGCCGTTCGCCCGTCGCAGCAGGATGTTCCGGTGGACGACGCTGTCGGTCGCGCTGGCCGGGATGACCTCGCTCACCCGGCTCGCGGAGGTCGCGGTCCGGACCCCCGGCTGGTCGACCGCACCCAGCACGAAGACCTTGAACGACCGGACCTGCGCGAGCGTCAGCCGCACGGTCACGTTGCGGTAGTACCGGGCGACCGTCTCGCGCACCCGCCCCTCGGCCTGATCGAGCGTCAGGCCCAGAACGTCGACCAGCCCGACGGTCGGGATCAAGAGCGTCCCCTCCGGCCCGACCGCGAGCGTGTTCGTGCGGCTGAGCTCACCGAAGATCGCCAGGTTGACCACGTCGCCCGGGCCGAGCACGTATCGGCTCCGGTCGATCGGCAGGTCCAGCAGCGCCGACGGGGAGGTCGCCAGCGGCAGCGCGGGCGGCCGGGGCACCACGAGCGTGTCGACCATGCTGTCCCGCGACGTCGGCGTCGGCGGCGTTTGCTGCGCGCGCAGGGGTGCGCCGGTGACCAGCAGGAACGAGACGGCGGCGGCAATCGACTTCTTCATGTGGAAACGTTCCCTGGGCGGACGCCGGTGATCGGCGAAGGCTGGAGCGGACGGGCGCGCGCGGCCGGCCGGCGCGCGACGCGGCTCACGCATGCCCGGCTCGGAGCTGCCCCCCGGCCCCCCGCGCGGGGGGGGGGGGGGGGGGTTGGGGGCGGGTTGGGGGGAGGGGGTCG
>JADGGV010000679.1 GCA_019689775.1 Gemmatimonadota bacterium | reverse complement strand
CCGGGGGCCCCGCGCCCGCCGCGGGCGCGCCGGCGGCCGGCGGCTGCGGCGCGGCCGGTGCGGCCCCGCCGGCCGGGCCCGTCGTCGCGGCGGGCGCGCCCGACCGGACGAGCGCCCACGCCGCGAAGCCCGCCACCGCCAGCACCAGCACCGCCGCGACTGCGATCAACACCCCGCGCCGCTTGGGCGTCGCCGGCGCCGCGCCCTGCGGCGCGCGCGCCATCGCCGGCGCGACGCGCGTGGGGGGCACCGCGTGCGGCTCCGCGGCGGGGCGCACGACCGTCGTCGGCATCGTCGCCTGGGGGCTCGCGCCGGCGAGCCGCCGCAGCTCCGCCGCGAACTCCGCGGCCGTCGCGATGCGCTCGTCGGCCTTGCGCTGGAGCGCGCGGTCCAGCAGCGCCTGGAGCCCTGGCGGGAACGTGGCCTGCGGCGCGAGGTCGGCGAGCGTGAGCGGCGGCTGCGTCAGGCGCTCGATGAGCAGGTCCTGGAGCACCTGGGTGCGGAACGGGAGCGTGCCGGTGAGCATGCGGAACAGGACGAGGCCGAGCGAGTAGAGGTCGCTTCGCCCGTCCAACGCCTCGCCCATGAGCTGCTCCGGGCTCATGTACTCCGGCGTGCCGACCACGAACCCCAGCCGCGTCACCTCGCCTTCGCCCTCCGACGTCGCCTTCGCGATGTCGAAGTCCACGACCTTCACCTGGTCGACGCCGCCGCGGCCGCGCGCCACCATCACGTTGCCGGGCTTGAGGTCGCGGTGCACGATGCCGGCGTCGTGGGCGGCCTCCAGCGCGTCGGCGATCTGCGCGGCGATGCTCAGCGCGCGCTCCGGCGCGAGCCGCCCCTCCCGCTCGAGGATATCCTTCAGGCTCTCGCCCTCGACCAGCTCCATCGCGAGGAACGGGAGCCCATCCTCCGTCGTGCTGTAGTCGTAGACGGTGCAGACGTTCGGGTGGCGGATCGCGGAGACGTTGCGGGCGCCGCGCGTCAGCCGCCCGACCGCCTCGCGGTCGCCGGCTAGCTCGCGGCGCAACACCTTGATCGCGTCGAGCCGGCCGATCGCCTGATGCTCGCCGACGTAGACCGTGCTTTGCGCGCCCTCGCCGAGCAGGCGGACGATGCGATAGCGGCCGGCCAGGATGCGGCCGACCATCTCGTCGCCGGCGGGCGCGGGCGGCGGCGATCCCGGCGGCGACGCGCCGCCGGCGGCCGGGCGCCCCGGGCCCGGACGCGGATCCTCGCTCACGCGTCCTCCGTCACTTGCAGTCGGTGGCGCGGTCCTGCCGCTCCTCGAAGATCACCGGCCCGGTGAAGCGCCGCACCCGCACGATCTCGACCGGGTACGCATCCGCGCGGAATCGGCGGCACCCCTCCAGCGTGCGGACGATCGCGGCCATCGCCTCCTCCTCCTTCCCGCCGACGCCGGCGACCCGGCGCACGGCCACGCTGTCGACGTGGATCTGGTCCTCGGGCGTCTTCCGGCCGGCGCCGACGACGAGGACCATCTCCTTCGTGAAGTCGACGGTCGGGAGCGGCGGCGGCGAGGCCTGCCCGGCGGTGGCCTGCTTCCAGACCTCCTCGAGCGTCGCCTGGTCCCGCACCACGAGGCGGACCGAGTCCTGGATGCCGCCGCCGTTGTCGCTGTAGAGGCGCGCCATAGGCAGGAGCGGCAGCGCCGGGGGCTGCGGCGCGGGCGCCGCCGCGGAGGAGCCGCGATGGCAGGCGGCGAGCACGGCGACCGTGAGCACGGGCGCGAGGGCGATCAAGCCATGTCGCATGGGGATGGTCGATCCGGTCGAGGGTCCGTGGTGCGGGCGCGCCCGCCCGCCCCCCCCCCCCCACACCCGGCCCTGGCGGGCCCCGCGCAGGGTGGCGCCCCGGTGGGGGCG
>JADGGV010000678.1 GCA_019689775.1 Gemmatimonadota bacterium | reverse complement strand
GTGTACGAGTCGCACGCCCCCTCTTGCTCTTGCTCTTGCTCTTGCTCGCCCTCTTGCCCTTTTCCCCGGGGCCCTGGAGCCTCGCGCCTCGAACCTTCCGGCGGTCCGGCAACCCGGCGGCAAGAGAAGGAGCAAGAGCAGGAGCAGGAGCAAGAGCAGGAGCAAGAGGGGCGTTACGGCCTGGCCGCCTTCAGCGCCGCCGCGAGCTGCCCCGCCCGCGCCGCGTCCTCGACCGGCCCCGCGGAGATCCCGCGGGCGATGCGCCACTCGTGGAACGCCAGCTCGCAGGCGGCGCGGCGGTAGCGCACGTGGCGGAGGTAGCCGGCGGGGCCGCCGGCGAGGAGCGAGCGGAGCGAGGCGCGCAGCCGGCCGCGCAGGCTGGAGAGGCGGTGCACGTCGGCCTCGCTCAGCAGCCCGGTGGCGACGTAGCGGCGCAGGTGCTCGCGGATGACGCGTCGCTCGCGGGCGATGGAGCGGGCGACGACGCCGAGCGTGAGCGCGAACGTCGGCACCATGACGGCCGCGTAGACGGCGCGGAACGCGCCCAGCTCGGCGGAGAGGTTCCAGAGGAAGTGGAGCCCGACGGCGGCGAGGAAGCCGACGATCGAGGCGAGGCGCCGGCGCGGCCCGCGCGCATCCTCGCGCGCGACGCCGAGGCCGATCCCCGTCATCGCGGTGAACAGCGGGTGCGCGTACGGCGAGAGCACGCCGCGGACGACGAGGACATCGTACGGCACGGCGCCGGCCGCGCGCAGCGCGCGGCCGTAGTACTGGATGTTCTCCAGCATGGCGAAGCCGAGCCCGACCATCGCCGCGTAGATGACGCCGTCGGTCACGTCGTCGAACTCGTCGGGGTAGCGGTGGAAGAACTGCACCAGGACGAGCGCCTTGGCGAGCTCCTCGACGAACGGCGCAGATAGGAGCGCGGCGACGGGCTCGGCGGCGCCGTCGCCGAGCGCGCGCGCCGCCGCGTCGGCGACGGCGCTGTTCACGAGCAGCGCGAGGAAGACGGCGCCGCTCGCGCCCCAGAAGAAGGAGCGGGCGAGCATCCAGCCGGGCTCGGGCTCGAAGCGGTCGAGCCAGAGCGCGACGGCGAGGTAGACCGGCACGGGGAGCGTCGCGAGCGCGGCGCCCCAGAGGAAGCCCTCCCGGCCGGTGCCGCTGGCGATGATCGCCAGCGAGAGCAGCCCGAGCAGCACGGTGCCCAGGATGCTCCCCAGCGTCCAGCCGGTCACCCGTCGCTTCCGGACCATTCGGGCCCCTACGGACGGGCGCTCGGCGCGCCGCGGAGCCGGCCGACGCGCGTCGCGAGGCCGAACGTCCGTGCGGGCGGCTCCGGGCGGATCGTATCGCGGAAGACGTCGCCGGCGCGGATCGCGCCGCCGTTCAGGATGGCGATGTCGGCGGGGTCGTCGGGGAACGCGGTGCGCATCAGGTCGGTCAGCAAGTCGCTTCGGTTGCTCTCGGCGCGCCGGACCGTCTCCTCGGTGCCGGCCGGCGGGACGGCCGAGCGGCCGGTCGCCGCCCGTGTAGAACGGCACGCGCGCGAGCATCGAATCACGGTACGCGGCGACGGTCGCCCGTCCATACGCCGTATCGGCCGGCGCGGTTGCGTCGAGCCGCACGGAACCCTCGTGGATCCAGCGTCGCCTGCCATCGAGCCCGGGCGCGACGGGCCGGACGCGGCGCGCGCTCGAGCCAGCCTTCGGGATGAGCGCGCTCCGCTTCGTCGGCGGCTGCCGCATCCGCGTGCGCTCGCGCCCGCGGGCGATCACGTGCGGCTTTCCGCCCCCCGCTTTCCCCCCAACTATACCCACGCGAGGACGGCAGGGTGAATCGGCCTCCCCTGCCCCGCTCACTTATAAAAAAAAGACCAAGCCGATGAAGGG
>JADGGV010000677.1 GCA_019689775.1 Gemmatimonadota bacterium | reverse complement strand
CGCCCGGGGTGTTGCGGGGGGGGGGGCCGCCTCCCGCGCCCCGCCCGCCGTCGGGTCCGCCTACTGCCGCGCCGGACTCTCCGACGCCATCATCCGGCGGATCGGGATGACCAGCAGCGCGATGACCGCCGCAGCGACGAACAGGGACATGGACGTCTGCCGGAAGAGCTGCGGCATCTCCTGAAGGTTCTCCGGGTTCACGTGGCCGCCGACCAGCCCGGCGATCAGGTTGCCGAGCGCCGCGGCCAGGAACCACACGCCCATCATCTGGCCGGTGAACTTCCGGGGCGCGAGCTTCGTCATGGAGCTGAGGCCGACCGGGCTCAGCGACAGCTCGCCGATCGTCTGGAAGAAGTAGCTCGCCACCAGCCACCACGGCGAGACGCGCACGCCGTTCCCGCCACCCGCGATCACCACGTTCGACGCCCACATCATGATCAGGAAGCCCAGCCCGGCAAAGAAGAGGCCGAACCCGAACTTCGCCGGGCTCGACGGGTCCTTGTGCCGCCGCCCGAGCGCCGTCCAGATCGCCGCGAACACCGGCGCCAGCGTGATCACGAAGAACGAGTTCGCCGACTGGAGCCAGAGCGTCGGCATCTCCCAGCCGAACACCACGCGATCGGTGTAATCCCGGGCAAACAGGTTCAGCGACGTCGGCGCCTGCTCGAATGCAGCCCAGAAGATCGTCGCGAACAAGAAGAGCACGACGATGACCGCCACGCGCTTCTTCTCGCCGGTCGTCAGGCCGCCGAGGAGGAAGAGGTAGGCAAAGTACACCAGCGCCATCGCCAACATGACGTAGCTCATGCTCTCCGCGACGGCGACCGGATCGATCGTGATGACGCCCAGCATCCCCAGGATGACGATGCCGGCGATGAGCGCCAGCCCGGCGACGAGGCCGGCCTTCATGCGCCGCTCGTCGCGCGCCTGCCGCGCCGGGTCCGGGTCCCGCGACGGCTCGACGCCGATCGGCCCGAGCGTCCGGTCCGCGCGTAGCCGGAACGTGATCACGCCGATCAGCATGCCGACGCCGGCCGCGCCGAACCCCCAGTGCCAGCCGATCTTCTCGCCCAGGAACCCGGTGATCAGCGGCGCGACGAGCGCACCGATGTTGATCCCCATGTAGAAGATCGAGAAGCCCGCATCCCGCCGCGAGCCGCTCTCGGGGTAGAGGTCGCCGACGATCGCCGAGATGTTCGGCTTCAGCAACCCCGTGCCGAGCACGATCAGGATCAGCCCGAGGAAGAACGCACGGTGCGCGAAGATCGCCGACAGCCCGATCGACAGATGGCCGAGCGCGATCAGGATCGCGCCGTACCAGATCGCCCGCCGCAGCCCCAGCAGCCGGTCCGCCACCCACCCGCCCGGCAGCGCCGCGAGGTAGACGCCCGCGGCGTAGATCCCCACGATCGACGACGCCGCCGTCCGCTCGAAACCGAAACCGCCGTCCAACAGCGCGGCGGTCATGAACAGCACGAGCAGCGGCCGGATCCCGTAGTACGAGAACCGCTCCCACATCTCCGTGAAGAAGAGCGTCGAGAGGCCCCTCGGATGACCGAAGAACCCCCGGTCCGAGGTCACGCGTTCGAGCGCCGACGGGGGGGCGTCCGTGGCGACGCCGGCGACCTCGGGCTCCGTGAGCAGCGGTTTCGTTTCTCTCGCCATGATGCCGGTCTGGTGAAGGTCTACCGGAACGCCACCGTGCGGCGGCGCAACGCGCTCCGACGCAGGGCCGACACGCCAAACGGGTCGGGAGGGACCTGCGAATTTATACAGCGCCTCGACCCGGATGCCACCGAGCCGTTCGACAACCCGCGCGAGTCGTGCCGCGATCCGCCCGATCCCGACATGGCCCCCCCCCCCCCCCTGGCCCACCCACCCCCGCGCTT
>JADGGV010000676.1 GCA_019689775.1 Gemmatimonadota bacterium | reverse complement strand
ATTGTCTGGTGGGCTCGGTGATGTGTATACGAGACAGCCCCGCGGCCGCGCGCCGGCGCCGCCGCGGCGCGGTTCTTTCCTGTCGCCGGGCGACGCCCGCGGTCGTCGCAGGCCGATGGGAACGAGGGTGAGCATGGAGGTTGCCTCCGGCCGCCGCGGTGGGATTCGAGGTCGGAGGCGACGGACGCACCGTCCGGATCCGGCGTCGGGTCCGGACCCAACGCGAGGAGGTGGAGGATGCGGAGCCTGGGAGTGTGCTCGATGGCGGCCGTGGCGCTGGCGCTCGCGGCGTGCAGCACGGCCCCGTCGTTGCCGGTGCCGCGGGGCGCGGCGCGCGCGGACTTCGTGGATCCGGCCGGGAAGAAGCTGGGAATGGCGGTGCTCGTGCCGGACGATGAGGGCGTGAGGATCCGCATGGATCTGGCTCACCTGCCGCCGGGGACGCACGGCTTCCACATTCACACGACCGGCCGGTGCGATCCGCCGCAGTTCCAGACCGCGGGCGGGCACTTCAACCCGACCGGCAAGCAGCACGGCTCGATGAACCCGCAAGGAAAGCACCTCGGCGACCTGCCGAACCTGGACGTCCCGGCCAACGGGCGCGTCAAGCTGGCGGTCCTGGCCTCCGGGGTGAGGCTGGAGGGGGGCGAGGCGGCGCTGCTGGATGCGGATGGCGCGGCGCTGGTCATCCACGCGAACCCGGACGACTACAAGACCGATCCGGCGGGGAACGCCGGCACGCGGATCGCCTGCGCGGTGATCCGCCGCTGACCGCCGGGGGGCGTTATCGGCCGCCCGGGGCACCATCGGCCGCCGGGGGGCCGATCGGCAGCCCGAGGCCCGATCCGCCGAGACCGGGCGCGATCCGCCGACTCGGGCGCGATCGGCCGCCGGGACCGGGCTCGATTCGCCGCCCGCGCTCACTCGGCCGTCGCCCAGGCGTGCCCCTCCTCGAAGAGGCGGTGCAGCGCGCCGGCGTCGCGCTCGGCCAGCGCGCGGCGCAGCTCGTGTAGCCGCTCCTCGAGCGCCCGCGTCGCGTCCTCGAGCGCCGCGGCGTTCTCGAGCGCGATCCCGGTCCACACGGCCGGCGAGCTGGCCGCGAGCCGCGTGGCATCCCGCCCACCGGGCCCCAGCCGCGCGCGCGGGATCGCGTGCGCCTGGAGCGCCCGCGCCAGCGCCGTGGCCGCGACCTGCGGCAGATGGCTCGTCCACGCCAGCAGCCGGTCGTGCTCCGCCGCCGTCATGACCTCCGGCCGCGCGCCGAGCAGGCGCCAGAATTCCACCGCCCGCTCCAGGACCGCGGCATCCTGCCCCGCCGAGGGACACAGGTAGACCGGCGCGCCCTCGAACAGCCCGCGCCGTGAGCTGGCCCACCCCGACCGGTGATCGCCGGCCAGCGGGTGCGCGCCGACGAACGTGCGCAGCCCGAGCGACTCGGCCGCGGCGACGATCCCCTGCTTCGTGCTCCCCGCGTCCGTCACCAGCCGGGACCGCTCCGCCCACGCCGCCGCGCGCGCCAGCTCGCCCGGCGCGGCATCCACCGGCACCGCCAGCACGAGCACGTCCAGGCCCTCCCCCGCCGCCGCGTCGCCGAGCGGTTCCGCGACGACGCCCTCCCGCAGCGCCGCGGCCAGCGTCGCCTCGTTCGCGTCGCGCGCCAGCACCCGGCCGCCGCGCGCCGCCAGCTCCCGCGCGATGGATCCGCCGATCAGCCCGAGCCCGACGACGCCCGCGCGCCTCACCCCCGGTCCTCCGCCTGCGCCCGCCGCGATAGCCCGATCAGGTGCCAGAAGATCCCGCGCACCGCCTCCGCCTCCAGCCCGTGCTCCCGCGCCAGCGCGCCCGCCCGCCGCACCACCGCCGCCTCCCGCGCCGGATCCAGCGTCGGCAGCCCCGCGGCCCGGTTCGCCGCCCCGATCCGCTG
>JADGGV010000675.1 GCA_019689775.1 Gemmatimonadota bacterium | reverse complement strand
TACCACCCCCGCGAATTGATCCAGCCCCCCCGGCCGGTTATCTTTCAGGGTTCGCCCAACGACGCGTCTACGGCCGTCCAACGTTCGGAACCACGGGGATTTCGACCGCGTGCAGCTAGATCGCATTCGCAACTTTTGCATCGTCGCCCACATCGACCACGGCAAGTCGACCCTCGCCGACCGGCTGCTCGAGCGCACCGGCACGCTCTCGGAGCGGGAGATGGAGTCGCAGGTGCTCGACTCGCTGGACCTGGAGCGCGAGCGGGGGATCACGATCAAGCTCCATGCGGTCCGGATGGCCTACCGCGCGCGCGACGGCGAGCTCTACGAGCTGAACCTGATCGACACGCCCGGACACGTCGACTTCACCTACGAGGTGTCGCGCTCGCTGGCGGCGTGTGAGGGTGCGATCCTGGTCGTCGACGCCAGCCAGGGCGTGCAGGCGCAGACGCTCTCGAACCTGTTCCTGGCGATGGACGCCGGGCTGGAGATCATCCCGGTCCTGAACAAGATCGACCTGCCGGGCGCGGAGCCGGAGCGCCGGCGGCAGGAGCTGGTCGACCTGCTCGGCGTGCATCCCGACGAGGTGCTCCTGGTGTCGGCGAAGGAAGGGATCGGCATCGACGAGCTGCTGGAGCGGATCGTCTCGCGGGTCCCGCCGCCGCGCGGGGACCGGGACGCGCCGCTCCGCGCGCTGATCTTCGACTCGTACTACGACCGCTACCAGGGCGCGGTCCCGATGGTGCGCGTCGTCGACGGCGTGCTGCGCAAGGGGCAGCGGATCACGTTCGGCGCGACCGACGCGGTCTACCCCGTCGACGAGGTCGGGTACTCGCGGCTCGGGCGCTTCCCGCTCGACGAGCTCGGTCCGGGCGAGGTGGGGTACGTGCTGGCGGGGATCAAGCGCGTCGCCGACACCCGCGTCGGCGACACGATCCTCGACGCCGACAACCGCGCCGCCGAGCTGCTCCCCGGCTACCGCGAGATCAAGCCGATGGTCTTCAGCGGGCTGTACCCGACGACGACCGAGCAGTACGAGGAGCTGCGCGACGCGCTGGAGAAGCTC
This sequence comes from Gemmatimonadota bacterium, assembly GCA_019689775.1. Lineage (GTDB taxonomy): Bacteria > Gemmatimonadota > Gemmatimonadetes > Longimicrobiales > RSA9 > JADGGV01. The sequence goes on along the minus strand of JADGGV010000675.1, from coordinate 862 downwards.
AAGCTGAACGACGCGTCGCTCTTCTACGAGCCGGAGACGTCGACCGCGCTGGGCTTCGGCTTCCGCTGCGGCTTCCTCGGGCTGCTGCACATGGAGATCATCCAGGAGCGGCTGGAGCGGGAGTTCGGGCTGGACCTGGTGACGACCGTGCCCAACGTGGAGTACCACGTCGTGCTGACGGACGGCTCGCGGCTCCAGATCGAGAACCCGAGCGCCCTGCCGGACCGCTCCCGGATCGACCGGATCGAGGAGCCGTACGTGCGTGCGCGGATCGTGTGCCCCACGGAGTACATCGGCAACGTGCAGAAGCTCTGCCACGAGCGGCGAGGCGAGTACGTGTCGATGCACTACATCGACCCGACGCGCGTCGAGTTCGTCTACCACCTGCCGCTCGGCGAGATCCTGCTGGACTTCTACGACCGGTTGAAGGGCTCGACCCGCGGCTACGCGTCGCTGGACTGGGAGTTCCTCGAGTACCGGGCCAGCGACCTCGTCCGGCTCGACATGCTGATCAACGGCGACCCGGTCGACGCCTTCAGCGTGATCATCCACCGGGACAAGGCGTACGACTACGGGCGGAGCGTCGCCGGCAAGCTCCGCGAGCTGATCCCGCGGCAGATGTTTGAGGTCGCAATCCAGGCGGCGATCGGCGGCCGGATCATCGCGCGCGAGACGATCCGCGCCCTGCGCAAGAACGTCACGGCCAAGTGCTACGGCGGCGACATCACGCGGAAGCGGAAGCTCCTGGAGAAGCAGAAGGAAGGCAAGAAGCGGATGAAGCAGGTGGGCACCGTGGAGATCCCGCAGGAGGCGTTCCTCGCGGTGCTCCAGGTCGGGGACTAGGGGCGGGGCGCGGTGGGCG
>JADGGV010000674.1 GCA_019689775.1 Gemmatimonadota bacterium | reverse complement strand
ACGTTGTACAGCTCGTAGAACAGCGAGACGACGGCGGGCTCCGGAAACTGCCGCGGCGGCACGAGCCCCAGCTCGACGCCGCCGCGGCGCCAGCCCATCCCCGCACCCTCCGCGAGCACGATGTCGCTCGACATCACCGTGTCACCGGCGAACGACGGTACGACCAGCGGGCCAGCGTAGGCCGTCCCCGAGCCGCCGGCCGCGGCCTTCACCGTCACCCGGTGCGCGTACCCGGTCCCCGGCGGCAGCGCCAGCTCCATCGTCGCCCGGATGTTCTCCGCGGCGCCGAGCCGCCGCGGCGCGTGGAACAGGCGCACCGAGTCGACGCGGAACGCCCGCGCGCTCGCCGTGTCGGTCACCAGCACGTCCAGGTCCAACCCGTAGACGACGCCGTCCTGCGCCGGCCGCGCCGCCAACTCCGTCCCCGGCACCGCCACGGCGACGAGCAGCGTCGTCCGGCCATTCTCGCCGCGGAACGCGTACGTGTCGTAGTAGAACGGCAGCGGCTCGCCGAGCCGCGGCACGAAGCTGTCCCGCGACAGCGCGTCGACCGCGGCGCGCGCCGCATCCGCGGCGAGCGCGCTCCGCGCGGCGTTGAAGTCGCCCGCGAGCCGCGCGCCCTCCGTGCCGTCCCGCGCCGCGGCGAGCGCCGTGCGGTAGCGCTCCGCCAGCAGGCCGAAGCGCGGCTCCAGCGGCGCGCGGTCCTCCAGCACCTCCAGAACCCGGTCCGGGCAGCTCACCGCCTCCAGCGTGCCGAGGCACGGTTGCGTCGCCCGCAGCGGGTCGGCCACCAGCACGAACTCCCCCGCGCGGCGCGCCGCCACGAAGTGCAGCATGACGCTCCCCGTCGGCCGCCGGTAGAACCAGCTCTCGTTCGGCAGCGCCGCGCCGACCGTCCGCACCACCGTGTCCGGCGCGCCGAGCATCATGTAGACCAGCCCACGGTCGTCCAGCGCATCCACGTGGTACGCCAGCCGGATCGCGTCCACGTCCGTGATGCTCGCCTCCCGCTTCCCGGTGCGGCGGTAGCGCTCCACCGCCACACGCAGCCGACGGTAGTGCTCCGCGATCCGCTCCTCGACCGCAACACCGGACTCCGCCGCGCGCCGCGCCCAGAAGCGCCGCAGCCACTCGCCCCGCTCCGCCAGCGGCTCGGCCGCCCAGTCGCGCCGCTCGGCCGCCCGCGCGATCGGCGACAGGTCCTGGAAGTACGCCGCCGCCGCCGCCTCGCTCAGATGCCCCGTGCCCGCCAGGTACAGCGACGCGCCCACGCTGTCGCGACCCGCCGCGAACGCCGCCTGCGCGCCGAGCAGCCGCGCCATCGCGACGTCGCCCCCACGCTCCTCGTAGCGCCGCGCCAGCTCCGCCGCGCTCGCATCCCCCAGCAGCACCGCCACCCGCGCCCGCCACAGCCACACGTCCGTCGGCGCCGCCGCCGACCGACTCGCCGCCGACAGCACCGCCGCCGCCTCGCGCAACTCGTCCGGCTCGCACGAGCCCGCCGCCAGCCGCCCCAGCTCCACCGCCGCGCCCGCGTGCAGCGAGTCCAGCTCGATCGCCTTGCGGAACTCGCCCTGCGCCCGCGACAGATAATCCTGCCCGAGCACGCCCTTCAGGTCCTCCCACAACGTCACCGCCGAGAGGATCCCCCACGGCGACGGGATCCGCGACTCGCCCCGCTCGAGGATCGCCTCCCCACGCCGGTAGTGCGCCTCCGCATCCCCCGACCGACCCTGCGCCCGCGCCAGCCCCGGAACACCGACCACGAGCACCACCAACGCCACCGGTACCCCCGTCCTGCATCGCATCGCGACCTCGCAGACTGCCGGCGCCGGACCGCCCGGCCCGTCCCGAGGTCCCCGAGCCACGCCCCGGGTGCCGCGCCCCGGCACCATCCCCACCGCCACCACCAGACGACCACCCCCCGGG
>JADGGV010000673.1 GCA_019689775.1 Gemmatimonadota bacterium | reverse complement strand
CCTCTCGGACGACGCCTGAAGCACGAACGGCGGGCGCCCCCCCCCCCGCGGGGGCGCCCGCCGCCTCCGATCCCGACCGGCCGCTCGCGCTCAGCCGGTCCGGAGCTGGCGCGCCGTCGTCCGGTTCACCGCCTTCAGCGCGGCGAGGGCGGCCGCGGTCGCCTCGTCGCCTTCGACCGGTTGCGCGCCCACGAGGTTCAGCGGGCGCCGTCCGCGCCCCGCGCCGCTCGCCAGCACGGAGACCAGCGAGTACTCGCGGCCGAAGGCCCGCACGAGGGCGGCCGTGTCCAGGTCCAGGCGCAGCACGTCGCCGGTGCTGGCGACGACGGCGCGCAGTGTCGCCAGCGCGGCCGCGCGCACGCGGCCGTTGCCGGTGTCCAGCTCCGCCGCCTCCCCGACGAACTCGCGCTCCCCGAGCAGGAGTCGCACGCGGGCGACGAAGCGCGCGTCGCGCACCATCGCCTCGATCCCGCCGAAGAGGAGGCGGCGCAGCGCCGCGTCCGCCTCGGGCTCGGCCGGCGCGGGCTCCTCGCCGGCGGGCGCCGCCGGCTCCGTCGTCGCATCCTCGATGCGGTCGACCTGCGCGATGCTGATGATGCGCTGGTCGACGGGTACGCGCAGCCGCTCTTCCAGGAGATCGCGAACGTCGCGGGCGAGGTTCTTGACATTGGGACCGGGCCCGACGAGCAGATGCACCTCGCGGGGATGGCCGTAAACGTCTTCACGCACGTAGGCGCCGAGCACCGATGGGAGCTCCCGCAGGATAGCTTCGGCCGCCTCCTTGGTTCGGACTTTCTGCATCGAAGGTCGCTCTGTCGTCGCGCGGGATAGTCGAAGGCGGGACCCCAAGACAATGTCGCGTTGCGCCATGGCCGTCAAGGGCGACGGTGATTGCCGCGCGCACGGCGGCGTGCGTACCTTCACCCCGGCATGCCGCTTGCGCTCGCGCTGCGCGGGCTCACGTCCCTCCCCGACAGCTGGTACAACGATGAAAGGCGTCATCATGGCCGGCGGCTTCGGCACCCGCCTGAAGCCGCTGACGATCAACCGGCCGAAACCGATGGTGCCGGTCGGCAACCGGCCGATCATGGAGCACATCGTCCGCCTGCTCCGCCGGCACGGCATCACGGACCTCATCTCGATCCTCTACTTCCAGCCCGAGCAGATCACGTCCTACTTCGGCGACGGCTCCGAGCTGGGCGTGCGCATGCGCTACGTCACGGCCGACGCGGACTACGGCACGGCCGGCGCGGTGCGGAACGCGCAGGAGCTGATCGGCGACGACCGCGTGCTCGTGATCAGCGGCGACGTGCTCACGGACTTCGACCTCGGAGCGCTCGTGGCCAGCCACGACGAGCGCGGGGCGGAGGCGACGATCGCGCTGACGTCGGTCGAGAACCCGCTGGCGTTCGGGATCGTGATCGTGGACCCGGAGAGCGGCCGGGTCGAGCGCTTCCTGGAGAAGCCGACCTGGGGCGAGGTGTTCAGCGATACGATCAACACGGGGATCTACCTGCTGGAGCCCTCGGCGCTGCAACGGATCCCGCTGCGGACCAACTTCGACTTCTCGAAGGACCTCTTCCCGCAGATGCTGCGGGAAGGCGCGGCGCTGTACGGGCACGTGGCGCGCGGCTACTGGCGCGACATCGGCAACATCGACGAGTACCGGCGGGCGAACGACGACGTCACGGCGGGGCGCGTCACGCTCGAGCTGGCGGGGCAGCGCCGGGCGCACGCGGGCGGGGAGGTCTGGGGCGAACCGGGCGCGGCGCTGGGCGTCGACGTACGGACGAAGGGGCGGGTGCTGCTCGGGCGGAACGTGCGCGTCGGGCGCGGCACGGTGCTGGAGAACGTGATCGCGGGGGCGGGGTGCGAGATCGGCGAGGGCGCGGAGCTGCGCAACGTGGTGCTGTGGGAGGATTGCCGGGT
>JADGGV010000672.1 GCA_019689775.1 Gemmatimonadota bacterium | reverse complement strand
GGGCTGGGGGGCGGCGCCCGGCCCTATCCGTCCCGAGGCGACGCTCCCCTCCCCTGCCCCGTCGCGCGCGCCGCTGCCGGTGCCGGAGGCGACGGGGGAGATCGGCGCGTTCGACGTGCGGATCGAGCGGATCCTGGCGCGGGACCGGCTGTCCGACCGGGCGATGCCGGAGCCGGCGAGAGTCCGGCTCGTGGGGATCGAGTGGCTGGAGCGGAGTGGGCGGCGCTTCTTCCGCGCGCGCGAGGTGGCCGGGGGGCTGGACGTCTCGGCGTCGCTTTACCGCGACGTCCTCGTCCGGGCCGTGACGGCGACGGATGCGGAGGTGCACCTCGTGCGGGCGCCGGGCGACACCGTGTGGAACTGGGAGCGGGTGCTCGCCCGGCTCCTGGCGCCGAGCGAGGCGGAGCTGGCGGCGGCGAGGGCCGGGCTGCTGCCGCCGCGCAAGGCCCGTGTCGCGGTGTCGGGGCTCACCATCCGGAACGGCCACGCGTCGGTCCGTGCCGGCGATCGGGCGTTCGAGCTGGAGGCGGTGGAGGCTCGCGTCGCCGAGGTGCGGCTATCGGGGCCGGAGCTGCCGGAACCGGTGGTGCGCGTGGCCGCCGGGCGCGCCACGCTGACGGTCCCCGCGGCGCACGTGCGGCTGCCGTTTCGACTCGCGGAGGGGGTGTTCCGCTTCCCGGAGCGCGGGACGGGGTTCGAGGTGGGCGAGGTGGCGTGGGGGACCTCGCGGCTGGTGGACGTGCGGGGCGCGTACGACCCGCGGGCGCCCGGGCTCGGGATCACGGTCGAGGGGCGCGCGGCGCCGATTCGGTTCGCGGACCTGAAGCCGTTCGCGCCGCGGATCGAGGCGGAGGGCGGCGGCACGCTCGCGTTCGCGGCGGAGCCCACGCCGGACGGCGGCGTCCGGGTGCGGCTGCGCGATGTGGCGCTCGTGTCCGGCGGCTCGCGGGTGACCGGCTCGCTGACGGCGACGGCGATGGGCGCGGCGAAGCCCGCGTTGGAGGCCGCGGAGCTGCGGCTCGAGCCGCTCGAGCTGGCGCTCGTGGAGCGGCTGACGGGCCGGAAGCTACCGTACGGCGGGCGCGTCTCCGGACGGGTGAGCGGCGCCGGCGGCGCGATCGGCTTCGAGCTGGAGGCGCGCCTGACGGCGCCCACGGTCCCGGAGGCGTTCCGCGTCGGGTTGCGCGGGCAGGCGCGGTTGGGCGCGGCGGGGCTCGTGCTGCGTCGGGCGACGGCGGAGCTGCGCGAGGTGCCGGTGGCCGCGCTCCGCGCGGTGGCGCCGTCGCTTCCGGTCCAGGGGACGGTGAGCGGGGAGGTGGCGCTCCGCGGGCCGCCGGAGCGGGCGCCGCTCACGCTGGAGGCGCGGCTGTCCACGGCGGGCGGCGTCGCGGTCGTGCGGGGGACGGTGGAGCCGACCGGGGCGGCGCCCGCCTACGACCTGAGCGGGCGGCTGCTGGGGATCGATCTCTCGCGGCTGCTCGGGCCGAACGTGCCGCCGGCGAGCCTGAGCGCGGGGTTCGAGGTCCACGGGCGCGGCCTCGAGCCGGCGACGGCGGAGGCGGCGTTCCGCGCGGCAGGGCGCTTCAGCGGGTGGAAGACGGACGTGGACGACGTGCTGCTGCTGCGCGGGAGCATCGCGCGGGGCGCGCTGACGCTGGACACGCTCGCGGTCGGACTGGCCGGCGCGCGGGTGGCGGCGGCCGGGCGGTGGCCGTTCGCGGCGGCGGGGAGCGGAGCGATCCGGTACGGCGTCGTCATCACGGACCTGAGCGCCTTCGCGCGCTACCTGCCGGTGGGCGCGGGCGCCGAGGCGACCGGCGCGCTGGCGCTCGCGGGGACGCTCGCCGGGACGTCGTCCCACCCCGCGGCGCGTGGAGATTTCGCGCTCACCGGCGCGCGCCTTGGAGCGTGGGCGGTCGGCGGGGCCGGCGG
>JADGGV010000054.1 GCA_019689775.1 Gemmatimonadota bacterium | reverse complement strand
GGGCGGTGGGGGCGGCGGCCTCGTCGTCTCGCCGGTGGGCTTCATCGAGATCCACGACGGGCACGGCCGCTTCCGCGCGATCCGCGATCCGATGCTCACGGTGCCGCTCGTGCTCGGCGGTGGGCTGATCCTGGCCTGGGCGGTGGGGCGGCTCGCGCGGTCGCTCCGCGGAGCGGCGGGATGAGGCTGATCTTTCTTGGGCTCTCGATCACGAGCGCCTGGGGGAACGGCCACGCGACGACGTACCGCGGGCTCTGCCGGGCGCTGGCGGCTCGCGGGCACGGCGTCGTCTTCTACGAGTGGGACGCGCCCTGGTACGGTGGGAAGCACCGCGACCTCCCGCCGTCGGCGTGCGACTACGCCGACGTCCGCCTCTTCAAGCACTGGAGCGCGGCGCGTCGCGAGCTGCGCCGCGAGCTGCTGGATGCGGACGCGGTGGTGCTGGGCTCCTACTTCCGCCCGGGCATCGATGCCGCCGACTTCCTCGCCCAGGACTTCAACGGGCCGCGCCTGTTCTACGACATCGACACGCCGATCACGGTGCGGGCCTACCGCGACCGCGGCGCGGCCGAGTACCTGCGCGCGGACCAGGTGCCGATCTTCGACGTCTACTTCTCGTTCACCGGCGGTCCGGTGCTGCGCGAGCTGGAGACCCGCTACGGCTCGCCGCGCGCCGTGCCGCTCTACTGCGCGGTGGATCCGGCCCACCACGCGCCGACGCCCCAGCGGGGCGCGTACCGGTGCGCGCTCGGGTTCATGGGGACGTACGCGCCGGACCGGCAGCCGACGCTGGAGCGGCTGCTGCTGGAGCCGGCGCGGCGCCGGCCGGGCCTCGACTTCGTCGTCGCCGGGCCGCAGTACCCGGACGACGTGGCGTGGCCGGCCAACGTGCGTCGCTTCGAGCACGTGCGGCCCGCCGATCACCCGGCGTTCTACTCGTCGAACCGGCTCACGCTGAACGTGACGCGCGAGGAGATGCGGCGCTGGGGGTGGTCGCCGTCGGTGCGCATCTTCGAGGCCGCGGCGTGCGGCGCCGCGATCGTGAGCGACGCCTGGGAGGGGCTCGACCAGTTCCTCGAGCCGGGGGTCGAGGTGCTGCTCCCGCGCTCGGCGGACGACGTCGTCGCCTACATGGAGCTGTCCGACGCGGAGCTGCGCGCAATCGGCGAGGCGGCGCGCGAGCGGATCCTGAAGTCGCACACGAACGACGCGCGCGCGGCGGCGCTGGAGGGCGAGCTGGACCGCCTGCTCCAGCGGGCGTGACGCGGAGCGCGTCGCGGCCGCGCGCAGCTCCCACGGCGCCCGGGCGGGCGCCGTTTGCTTGCCGGGAAGGGCGCCCGTACATTCCCGCCCGCGTTGTCGCGGCGAGTATCCCGGAAAGGAGCGCGGGGCGTGAAGATCTTCGTGTGCGTCAAGCGCGTCCCCGACACGGAGGCGCGCATCAAGATCGGCGCCGATGGCAGGTCCATCGATCCCGCCGGCATCAAGTTCATCATCAGCCCGTACGACGAGTACGCGCTGGAGGCGGCGCTGCGCCTGAAGGAGGCGCAAGGGGAGGGGGAGGTCACGGTCGTCAGCGTCGGCGACGCCGCGGCGGCCGAGCAGCTCCGCTCGGCGCTGGCCATGGGCGCGGACGCGGCGGTGCTGCTGAAGGGCGCGCCGACGACGGACGGCCTGGCCACGGCGAAGGCGCTCGCGGCGGAGCTGGCGTCGAGCGGCGCGGACCTGATCCTCTGCGGCATGCGCGCGGTCGACGACGACCAGCAGCAGGTCGGCCCGATGCTGGCGGAGCTGCTCGACCTGCCGTGCGTGACCGCGGTGACGGAGTTCCAGGTCGAGGGCGGCAAGGTCGTCTGCCACCGTGAGGTCGAAGGCGGCGTCGAGGTGGTCGAGGCGCCGCTCCCCGCGGTGGTCACGACGACGAAGGGCGCGCACGAGCCGCGCTACCCTTCGCTGAAGGGGATCATGGCGGCGAAGAAGAAGCCGCTCACGGAGAAGGAGGCGCAGCTCGGGGCGAGCCGGATCGAGATCCTGTCGCTCGAGCCGCCGCCGGAGCGGCCGGCGGGCCGGATCGTGGGCGAGGGGCCGGCGGCGGTGCCGGAGCTGGTCCGCCTGCTCCACGAGGAGGCGCGGGTCCTGTGAGGGGCTGGCCGATGAGGAACGCGAGCGACGCCGCCGCAGCGCGGCGAATCGGGAGGGTCTGATGGCCGGGAACGTACTGGTCGTTGCGGAGCAGCGCGACGGGGAGCTGCGGCGCGTCTCGCTCGAGGCGCTGGCCGCGGGGCGTCGCCTGGCGGACGCGAGCGGCGCGGAGGTGCACGCGGTGCTGGTCGGCGCCGAGGGGGTGGCCGGGCTGGCCGCGGAGCTGGGCCGCTTCGGCGCCGATCGCGTGCTGGTGGCCGAGGCGCCGGCGCTCGCGCGCTACGCGCCCGAGGCGTACGCGCGCGTCGTCGCGGACGCGGCGCGCGGGAAGGGGTACTTCGCCGCGATCTTCGCGGCGACGGCGCAGGGGCGCGACCTCTCGCCCCGCGTGGCCGCGCGGCTCGACGTGCCGCTAGCGGCGGAGGCCACGGCGCTCGCGCTCGAGGGCGGTGACCTCGTCGTGACGCGGCCGGTCTACGCGGGCCGCGTGTTCGCGAAGGTGAGGCTCCAGGGCGAGCCGCGGCTGGTGTCGATCCGGCCGAACACGTTCCGGCCGGAGGAGAGCGGCAAGGCGGGCGCCGTCGAGCGGCTCGAGGCGCCGGCGGACGCCGGGCGGGTGACGGTCCGCGCGCTGAAGGCCGCGGCGGGCGCCAAGCTCGACGTCGCCGAGGCGGCCGTGATCGTGAGCGGCGGCCGCGGCATGAAGGGCCCCGAGAACTGGGGGCTGCTCGAGCAGCTCGCCGAGGCGATCGGCCCGCGCGCCGCGCTCGGCGCCTCGCGCGCCGTCGTCGACGCCGGCTGGCGGCCGCACGCCGAGCAGGTCGGCCAGACGGGGAAGACCGTCTCGCCGCAGCTCTACATCGCTGTCGGCATCAGCGGCGCGATGCAGCACCTGGCGGGGATGCGCAGCGCCAGGACGATCGTCGCGATCAACAAGGATCCGGACGCGCCGATCTTCAAGGTCGCGGACTACGGTGTGGTCGGCGATGCGCTGGAGATCGTTCCGCGGCTGACGGAGGAGATCCGGAAGCTGCGCTGATCGACGGGAGGGGCATCGGGGCCGCCCGGCCGCGCGCGAACCGGCGCGTCGCCGGGCGGCTCTCGTTCCCGCCGGTCGTGGTACGGCTCGTTGGCTCGCGTCGCGGGACGCGATCGACCCTCGCACGGGAGGTGGCCATGGCTCGGGTGCACGCGCCCGAATTCCCCGACGGGCTCGACTGGATCAACACCGGCGGGCGGCCGCTCAGGCTGGAGGACCTGCGCGGGAAGGTCGCGCTCCTGGACTTCTGGACCTACGGCTGAATCAACTGCCTCCACGAACTTCCGCAGTTGCGGAAGCTGGAAGAGGAGTTGGCCGCGGAGCTCGTGGTCGTCGGCGTCCACTCCGGGAAGTTCATCGCGGAGCGCGTCACGGAGAACATCCGGCAGGCGGCGTGGCGGCTCGGCGTCGGCCACCCGCTGGTGAACGACCGGCAGTTCCGCGTCTGGCGCTCGTACGCGGTGCGCGCCTGGCCCACGATCGTGCTGCTCGACCCGGAGGGGTACGTCGCGGCGCAGCAGGCGGGGGAGGTGCCGGCGGCGGCGCTGGCGGCGGCGGTGCGGCGGATCGCGGAGGCCGCGGCCGAGCGGGGGACGCTCGACCCGGAACCGCGCGCCTTCCCGGCGGATGCGGATCGGGCCGACCGGCCGCTCCGCTACCCCGGGAAGGTCGCCGTCGACGTCGGCGACGGCCGCCTCTACATCGCCGACACCGGGCACGACCGCATCGTGGTGGCGCGCCTCGCGGCGGACGGCCGCGCGGCCGACGTCGAGGCCGTGCTCGGCGGGGGCGCGGGGTTCGCGGACGGCCCGGCCGCCGAGGCGCGCTTCCGCGGCCCGCAGGGCCTGGCGACGGCGGATGGGTGGCTCTACGTCGCCGACACGGGCAACCACGCCGTCCGGGCGGTGCGCATCGGCGCCTGGACGGTCGAGACGCTCGCCGGCACCGGCCAGCAGGCGCGGCGCTACCCGCCGGTCGGCGGACCGGCGCGGGAGACGGCGCTGAACTCGCCGTGGGACGTGCTCCCGCTGGACGGGCGGCTCTACGTCGCGATGGCAGGCGCGCACCAGCTCTGGCGCGTCGACCTCGAGCGCGAGACCGCCGAGCCCTGGGTCGGGAGCGGCGCCGAGGAGCTGCTCGACGGACCGGGCCGCACGGCCGCGCTGGCGCAGCCGAGCGGGCTCGCGACCGACGGCCGCCGCCTCTTCTTCGCCGACAGCGAGGCGAGCGCGATCCGCTCCGCGTCGCTGCCGGAGGGCGACGTCGCCACCATCGTCGGGACCGGCCTCTTCGACTTCGGCGACCGGGACGGCGCCGGCGACGCCGTCCGCCTCCAGCACCCGCTGGGCGTCTGTGCCGCGCGAGACCGGCTCTACGTTGCCGACACGTACAACGGCGCGCTCAAGGTCGTCGACCCGGTGCTCCGCACCAGCGCGACGCTCCTCGCGAACGAGCTGTGGGAGCCCGGTGGGCTCGCGACGGACGGCGAGCGGCTCTACGTCGCGGACACGAACCACCACCGCATCGTGGTCGTCGACCTCGCCACCACGGAGGCCGGCCCGCTCGAGCTCCGCGGGCTGTAGGCGACGAGGCGGTGGCGGGCGCCGGCGTCGCCTGTATCTTGTCCCCCGACCGCTCCCGGCGCCCCGAGCGCGGGCGCCGGGCGAAGCCAGAACCGACGAACGAGCCATGCACCGCACGATCCGCCGCCTCGCGGCGTTGCCGCTTCTCCTCGGCCTCGGCGTGGCCGCGCCGCTGCGCGCGCAGCGCCTCACCCTCCGTGACGACCCGGCCAACGACCGGCTCGTCGTGACGCTCTCGCCGATCGATCTCCCGGCGAATGCCCCGAACGGCGGCATGACGAAGCCGCCGGCGCAGACCGTGGTGATCCCGCGCGACGGCTGGCTACAGGGCTTCAGCCTCGAGATGGTGGACGCGAACGGCCGGCCGGTGCCGCGGGCCGTCGTGCACCACCTGAACCTGATCATGCCGGACCGGCGCGAGCTGTTCTCGCCGATCATGCTCCGCATCGGCGCGATGGGCACGGAGACCGCGCCCGTGAAGCTCCCGCGGCTCCTCGGCCTGAAGGTGCACAAGGGCGAGCGGCTCCTCGTCACGACGATGCTGCACAACCCGACGGGGAAGTCGTACCACGGCGTCGAGATGCGCATCAGCCTCCCGTTCGTCGACGCCGGGACGTGGCTGCCGCCGTTCTCCGTGCTGCCGTTCTACATGGACGTCATGCCGCCGGCCGGGATCCACGAATTCGACCTGCCGCCCGGCAAGTCGCAGAAGAGCTGGGAGGCGAAGCCCAGCGTGCCGGCCCGCGTGCTCGGCGTCGGCGGGCACCTCCACCGCTACGCCACGCTGCTTCGCTTCGAGGACGTGACCGCCCGGGAGGTGCTGTGGGAGGCGCGGCCGCAGCTCGACGCCAATGGCGAGGTGGTCGGGATGCCGCGCGGGAAGTTCTGGTGGAAGGGCGGGATCAAGCTCGAGCCCGACCACGTCTACCGGCTGACCGCGTTCTACGACAACCCGACCGGGCAGACCATCCCCGGCGGCGGGATGGGCACGCTCGGCGGCATCGTCATCCCGGCCGGCGGCGCCGCCTGGCCGGGCGTCGACCTCCACGACCCGGAGCTCCAGCGCGACATCCAGGTCACCTACGGCCCGATGCAGATGGGGCACGGCGGGCACGGGGGCGAGCACCACATGGAGATGATGGACATGGCGGCGCCGGCCACGTCGGGCGGCGCGGACCACAAGGACGCGCCCGCGCCGGCGCACCATCACTGACCGGCCGGCGCGCGGTGCCGGGTCAGGTGCGCTCCGGCTCGTCCCAGCGGAGCTCCCACTCGCAGAACGCGTCGCCGTCGATCTCGCAGCGGACGTGGCGCACGTTGGCCCCACGTCCGCCGGCGAGCTCGAGCGCGCGCCGCAGCCCGCCCGTCTGACGCCGGCAGAACAGCCGGTCCGGCTCGTCGAAGCCGACGAGGCGCAGCACCGCGCGGCCGGGCGCCTGCTCGACCACCACCATGTCGCCGCCGTGGTAGTAGAGGCGGAAGAGCTTGACGGGCTGCGTCAGGAACTCGATCGGGCTCGCCTTGCGCAGGATCCCGCCGTAGAGGCGCATCCCGAAGGACTCGATCGACTCGGCGCCGGCGCGCTCGACCCAGCCGGGGTCCTCGCCGGCGAGCACCGTGTCGGCGGCGCGCCAGAGCGCGAGCGCCACCCCGAACGGCAGCTCGGCGGTGGGGGCCGCCGCCTCGATCGCACGGCGCAGCGCCGGGTCGAGCCGCGTCAGCACGTCCTCCCGCACCGCCGGCCGCGGATGCCGGCCGAGGAAGTCCAGCGTCGCCTGGAGCGTCGAGCCCTTCGCTTTCGCCATCAGGCCTCCGGCGGGGTGAGGGTGGCGAGCGCCGGGCGGTCCACCTTGCCGGAGCCGAGGCGCGGGATCGCGTCCACGAAGACCACGGACTTCGGCGCCTTGTAGGCGGCCAGCCGCGCGCGCACGTGGGCGACGACGTCCGCCGCCGTCAGCGTCGTGCCGGGGCGGCGGACCACGAACGCGCGCCCGACCTCGCCCCAGAGCGCGTCCGGCACGCCGATCACCGCGACCTCGAGCACGCCCTCACAGTCCGCGAGCGCGGCCTCGACCTCGCCGGGGAAGACGTTCTCCCCGCCCGAGATGAACATCTCCTTGCGCCGCCCGCAGATGTAGAAGGCGCCGTCGGCGTCGCGGCGCGCCAGGTCGCCGGTGCGGAGCCAGCCGTCCGGCGTCAGCGCCTCCGCCGTGCGCGCCGGGTCCCGCAGGTAGCCGGCAAAGCGCTGCGGGCCGCGCAGGAGTAGCTCGCCGGGCTCGCCGACCTCCGCCTCGCGGCCATCCTCCGTCACGAGCCGCATCGACAGGTGGGCGATCGGCCAGCCGACGCTCCCCGGCCGCCGCAGCGACGCCTCGTCCGTGCTCGCGAAGCAATTCGGCCCGCACTCCGTCAGCCCGTACCCCTCGCGCAGCCGGTAGCCGGAGGCGCGGACCCGCTCGGCGAGCGCCGGTGGCAGCGGCGCGCCGCCCGACATGAAGCTGCGCAGCGCCGGGAGCGGCCGCCCCCACGACGGGGCCTGAAGGAGCATCATGAGCTGGGTCGGCACGGTGAGCGCGAACGTGCACCCCTCCTCGGCCATGACGTCCAGGAACGCGGCCGGGTCGAACGCGTCCAGCAGCACCACCGTGCCGCCGCGGTGCCAGAGCGGCGTCGCGAACACGTTCCAGCCGCCGGTATGGAAGAGTGGCGTCGAGATCGGCGCGACGTCGGTCGGCCCCAGCTCCCAGCTCGTCGTCGTCGCCACGGCGTTCCACACGAGCTGGCGGTGCGGCAGGACCGCGCCCTTCGGCCGGCCCGTGCTCCCGGACGTGTACAGCACGAGCGCGGGGTCGTCCGGGCCCACCGCGCGGTCCTCGGGCGGCGCGCCGGCGCGCCCGAGCAGCCTCGGCGCATCGGCGTCCAGGTCCAACCAGACGGCCGAGTGCGGGAGCGGCGCCGCTGCCTCGGCTGCGGCGCGGAACCGACTGTCGCCGAGTAGCACCCGGGGGCGCGCGTCGGCCAGGATCGGCCCCAGCTCGGCCGGGGCGAGCCGCCAGTTCAGCGGGACGAGCGCGGCGCCGAGCCGGCCGCAGGCAAAGAACAGCTCGACCTGCTCGCGGCGGTTCGACGCCAGCACCGCGACCAGGTCCCCCGGGCCAACGCCAAGCGACGCGAGCGCCGCCGCCCACCGGTCCGCGCCGGCGTCCAGCTCGGCGTACGTGAGCCGGTCGCCGCGGACGCGGTCGACGAGCGCGATCCGGTCCGGCGTCAGCCGCCGCCAGTGCCGGATCGGGTCCGGGTGCGTCGGGAAGAGTGTCGCGCTCATGGCGCCTCCGGCGCGCGCGCCGGTCCCGCGGCCGGCGTCGCCAGGCGGTGCTCCAGGAAGAAGCGCAGCATCTCGCGGCTCGCGTCCGGGCCCCGCGGGTCGGCGAACGTGCCGGCCGGCGAGCCCCCCGACCACGCGTGGCCCAGCCCGCCGACGATCCAGCTCTCGACGAGGACGCGTCCCGACGCGTCGCGGTGGCGCGTCCGCGCGTACGCCAGCCCGCCGGCCTCGCCGCGCTCCTCCTCGACGGCTGCGGTCGCCTCGGCGCCGGCCAGCCGCGCCAGCTCGAGGAACTGCTCGACCGTCTGGCGCGCGTTCACCGCCCGCACCACCGCGTCCGCGGCGCCGTGCACGACGAACAGCGGGACCGGCCGCGCCCGCGCGCCCATCGCCTCGAGCAGCGCGCGCGCCTGCGGCCGCGGATCTGGCGCACCGCCCGCCATGGCGACGAGCGCGCTCGCCACGTCCCGCGCCGCACCGTACGCCACGCCGGAATGCGACGCCGCTGCCGCGTACAGCTCGGGGTACGTCGCCGCCAGGATCACCGCCATCCCGCCGCCGGCCGAGATCCCGCCGACGTAGACCCGGGCCGGGTCGACCGTAAACCCGGCCATGATCTGCCGCGTCATCCCGGCGATCAGCGACGGCTCCCCGGCATCCCGCCGCTGGTGCGCCGGGTCGTACCAGTTCCAGCACTTCTTCTCGTTGTGCGCGGCGCCCTGCTCGGGGTAAAGCACCATCACGCCGGCCGCGGCGGCGGCCTCGTCCATCCGCGTCCCCGCCGCCAGGTCCGCCGCATCCTGCGTGCACCCGTGCAGCAGGACGACGAGCGGAAGCGCCCGCCCGCCATCGTAGGCTGGCGGGAGGTAGAGCCGCCACCGGCGCGTCCCCGCCGCGCCGGTGTAGCTCCCCTCCCGAACGTCGCCCGCGCCGCTCACCGGCTGTACCGCACCCCGACGAAGAGCATCGTGCCGATGTTCGGCATGTTGATCATCTCCTGGTGCCCGCGGTCGAAGCCGCACGTCGTCGAGCGGTTCGTCGGGTGCTGCTTCAGCGCGTCGGTCGGCGCGTACACGAGCGGGTGGTCGGGATCCTGGCTGCACGTGTAGAGGTTGCTCACCCCCACGCTGATCGTCGAGTTCAGCCGCGGGATCCTGTAGCCGACGCTCAGGTCCAGCGTGCCGAAGCTCGGGATCACGCCCATGTTGATCCCCGAGCGGAAGTAGTAGCCGTTCACGTAGCGGAACGTGAGACCGCCCAGCAGGCTCCCCGCACCGTTCGCCACCGGCAGGTCCCGCAGCGTCGCGCCGAGCGTCCACTTCGTGACAGGGGAATTCAGCGCCGTGGCCTCCTCCGACCCCGCCGGCACCTCGACCTTGGTCAGGTCCACGAGCGACAGCGTCCCGTTCAGCCCGAGGTGCGGCGTCGCGTAGTAGTTCACGCCGCCGTCGAAGCCCTTCAGCGTCGCCTTGCCTAGGTTGAAGTACGTCAGCGTGACGGGGGGGATTCCGGCGAGGTTCGTGATCGGCTGCCCCTTGCCGTCGTAGGCGTACGTCGCCGTCGCGCCCGTGAACGGGTTCGCGATGACCACGAGCGGACTCAGGAAGTTGTTGTACTTCGAGTAGTAGCCGGCGAGGTCGAGGAACAGCTTGTCGCCCAGGATCCCCTTGTAGCCCGCCTCCCAGGTCCGGTTCTCCTCCGGCTCCAGCGGCTTGTACGTGGCGACGGTCGCGCCCGCCGCGTCCTTGACCGTGAAACCTTCCGTGTTGCCGTAGATCGCGATGACCGCCGTCCAGTCCGGGATGTAGAAGTTCGTCTGGAGCGTCGTCGGCGACTTGAACGCGCGGTTGTAGCTGATGCGCAGCGTCTGGTTCTCGGCCGGGTGTACGAGCAGCGCGGCCTTCGGCGAGAACTGCGCGTCGTAGTTCTCGTGGTCGTCGTAGCGGCCGGCGAGCACCAGGCTCAGGTACCTCGAGAACGGCGTCTCGATCTGGGCGTAGACCCCCTTCTGGTCGATCGACAGGTCCTTGCCCGTCAGCCGGTCCGTCAGCCACTGCCGCTTGCTGCTGACCTTGTCCAGCCGGTACTGCGCGCCCCACGTGACCCGCGTGTTCAGGAGCCGCCGGATGCCGAAGTTGTTCTGGATCTCGGCGGCGTAGAGCTGGCCGTCGCTCGGCCAGTCGGAGAGCATGCGCAACGAGTCGGGCGAGAGGTTCGGGTTGCGCGCCCACGCGTCCGCGTAGCGGTTGATCGCGAACGACTCGCCCGACGTCGACTGCGTGCGGTACGCGTTGAAGAACCAGTTCGGGTTCGACGCGCGGAGCTGCACGAAGTTGTAGCCCCAGTCGCGGAGCTGGTTGCGCCCCACGTTCGTCTGCCCGACGCCGTCGCTGCGGCTGATCCCGCCGCTCAGGTCGATCTTGGCGTTGCCGCCGAGGTAGCGGACGAGCGAGGCCGTGGCGCGGGCGACGCGGGCGGTCCAGTCGATCGAGTTGACGCCGAGCTGGTCCTCCGCGACGCTGACGATGCCGCCCGGCGCGCCGGCGACGCCCGTGATGGTGTAGGTCAGGACGTTGGAGAAGTCCTTCGCTTCCTGGAACTCGCCGGAGACCTTGTAGCCCCAGTCGCCGTTCGCGAAGACGCCGGCCTGGCGGACCTGCACGTCCTTGTACGAGCGGTTGCCGCCGGTCACCTCGGCCGTCGTCCCCGGAAACTGCTTCGGGTCCTTCGTCAGCAGCGTGACCACACCGTTCGACGCGTCGGCGCCGTAGAGCGCGGCGCCCGGGCCGACGAGCACCTCGACGCTCGCCAGGTCGACCTTCGGCACCGCCGTGAACTGCCCGACGGGGAGCCCGTTCTCCGGGAGCACGGCGATCCGCCCGTCCTCCATCATCAGCATGCGGTTGTTGAAGGAGGAGTTGAACCCGCGCGCGTTGATCGCCACGCTCGTCATCCCGACCTGGATGAAGTCGAGCCCCTTCACCTCCTTGAGCGCGCCCGCCCAGGTGTTGCCCACGCTGTTGTCGAGCGTCCGCGCGTCGATGCTCGTGATCGTGGCGGGTGCGTCCGTCACCCGCTCTGGGCGCCGCGACGCCGAGACGACGACGCCGCCGATCGCGACCGGCGCCTCCTCCATCGGGACCGTGAGCTGCGCGGCCTGGCCCGCGGCGACGCTTACGTCCTCGACCGTCGCCGTGCGATAGCCGAGGTGCGACACCGACACGCGGTACGTCCCGGCGGGCACGCCGCCGATCAGGAACGCGCCGTCCGGCCCCGACAGCGCGCCGTAGCCGGTGCCGAGGACCACGATGCTGGCGCCGGCGAGCGGCTGGCCCGCCTTGTCGGTCACGGTTCCGGCGATGCGGCCCGACTGCGCCTGGGCCGCCGCAGGGAGGAGGAGCGCCGCGACCATGGCGATCCACCCAACGACGCGGGGTAGCGAACGGGTCTTCATTGGATCCTCCCGAGGGAGCAGGGGACGGCCGCGCGAGCCGCGACGCCCGCGCAGGGGTTGCGTGGTTACGGCGACGACTCCGGCACCAGCACCACCGCCTCGCCCTCCAGGACGCGCTCGCCGTCCTGGTTGGCGCAGCTCGTGGCCAATCGGACCCGGCGCTTGGCCGGGACCAGCTCCAGCACCTCGACGCGGGCCGTCACCGTGTCGCCCAGGCGGACCGGCCGCGTGAAGCGCAGCGTCTGCGAGAGGTAGATGCTCCCCGGCCCGGGGAGCCTCGTTCCGAGCACGGCGGAGACGAGCCCCGCCGTCAGCATCCCGTGCGCGATCCGCCCGCCGAACGGCGAGCGCTCCGCGGCGACCCGGTCCACGTGGACCGGGTTGAGGTCCCCCGTGATCCCGGCGAAGAGCACCACGTCGGTCTCGGTGATCGTCTTCGAGAGCTCGGCCGCCTGGCCGACCGCGAGATCCTCGAACCGCATCAGACCTCCATGACGACGCGGACGTCGTCGTCGATGGCCGCGCCCGCGCCGCGCCGCGTCAGCCACGACACGCCGAAGAACGCGAGCATGGAGAGCACGAGCGTGAGCGCGGAGACGCTGACGCCGGCGGGGAGCGTGAAGACCTTGAAGTAGGCCAGCGTCTCGAGCAGGAGCGTGAGCACGAGGCCGACGGAGATCGAGGCGACGGCGCCCTCCCGCGTCGCGCCGCGCCAGTTCAGGCCGATCGCGAGCGCGGGGACCAGGGTGGAGCCGAACAGCCCCCAGCCGAAGATCCCGAGGAACGCGACCAGGACGCCGGAGAGCTGCGCCGTGGCCGCCGCCGCGAGCGAGAGGACGACCGTCGCGACCCGGCCCCAGCGCAGTTCGTCGCGCACGCGGCGGCCCAGCGCGAGCGGGATGTCGTGCGTGATCGCGGCGGCGCCGATGCTCATGAACGAGTTGACGGTGCTCATGATCGCCGCGGCCACGCCGCTGAAGACGAGCCCGGCCAGGACGACGGGGGTGAAGCGGAGCAGGAACGTCGGCGTCGCCTCGTCGGGGGAGCCGAGCGGCGCCAGCTCGCCGCGCGCGACCAGCGCCTTGACCGCCGCGCCGACGCCGAAGTAGAGCAGCAGCGTGACCAGCATCGCGACGGTCATGAGCAGCGGGTACCACTTCAGCCGCCGCGGGTCGCGCAGCATGTAGAACTTGTGGACGACGTGCGGTTGCCCCAGCGAGCCCATCGCGAAGACGAAGAAGAACGACAGCGCCGCCATCGGCGGGAGCTTCCCCCACGGCCCGAGGAACGCCGCGTCCGCCGCGGCGATGGTCCGCGAGATGCCGCCCAGGCCGCCGCCGACCTTCAGCGTGAAGAGGAAGACCAGCACGGAGGCCGCGGCCATCAGCGACCCCTGGAAGACGTCGGTGTAGACGCCCGCCAGGATGCCGCCCGCCGCGGAGTAGGTGAGCACGACCAGCGTGCCGAGCCAGATCCCCCACCCGAGCCCGGTCCCGAACACGGCGTCGACGACGAGGCCGAGCGCGAGCAGGTTCGTCGCCATGTAGCCGACGACGGCGATGAGGATCGCGATCGCCGAGAGCCCCTGCGCCGCCGGCGAGCGGTAGCGCGCGCCGATCGCGTCCGGCACCGTGATCAGCCCGCGCACCTCGCCCAGCAGCCGCATCCGCTTCCCTAGCACCCAGGCGCCCATCGACGTCGTGACCGCCGCGGGGAGCACGATGTACATCGCGCCGAGGCCGACCGAGTAGATGAGCCCGGGCCCGCCGATGAACGCGAAGCCCGACAGCGTCGCCGCCATGGCCGAGAGCGCGAGCACCCAGACGCCGATCCCCTGGCCGGCCACGAAGAAGTCGCTCGCCGTGCGCGTGCGCCGCGTCGCCCACACGCCGATCGCCGCCACGGCCAGGAAGTACGCCGCCGCGATGGCGACGATGGTCGGCTGCGTGAGCGGCGGGAGCGCCGCGGTCTGGAGGGCGAGCGCGGCGACGGGCGCGAGCCCGGCCACGGGAGCGTGGAGGCTCATGGGCGCGCCTCCGCGTCACCGGGCGAGCGGCCCGAGGGGGTGAGCGGGGGCGTCG
>JADGGV010000671.1 GCA_019689775.1 Gemmatimonadota bacterium | reverse complement strand
CGACCGGGCCCGGCCGCGGCTGCGCCGGCGCCGCCGGCGCCACCTGCATCGGCGCGGCCGCCTCCACCGGCTGGTCCGCCTTCGGCCGGCTGAAGCCCGCCAGCCGCGCGCCGATCGCGTCCTCGATCCGCTTCGCCTTCCACGTCGAGGGGTCGCCGTTGCTGATGATGCTGAACGCCAGCCGCTCGCCGTCCGCCGTCCGCACATAGCCCGACAGCGACGAGACCCGGTCGATCGTGCCCGTCTTCGCCCGCAGGTTGTTCTGCGCCGGCGTCTGGAACATCCGCAGCAGGTGCGGGTGCCCTGCCTCCGGCAGCGTCCGGAACAGCGCATCGTAGATCGGCGATCTCGCCGCGAACGACAGCAGGCGCACGATCGCCCGGCTCGACGTCCGGTTCAGCGGCGAGAGCCCCGATCCGTCGTACATCCGCAACGTCAGGCTGTCCGCCCCGGTCTCGCAGTGCAGCATGTTCCGCACCGCCCGGTACCCCGCCTCGACCGATCCCTCGCCCAGCGCCACCCGCCCCACCGTCCGCAGCGTCTGCTCCGCGAACATGTTGTGACTCAGGTGCATCAGGATGTCGAGCAGGTCGATCAGCGGCGGCGACCGGTAGATCATCAGCACCGGCGCCGGCGCGCCGTGCCGGAACGCCGGCGCGAATACGGCCCGGCCCGTCACCGGCGACTGCGCGGCGTCGTGCACCGACCGCGCCCCGCCCGTGACCACGACGCCCTTCTGCTCCAGCGCCTGCTTCAGCGCCGCCGCCGCGTACTGCGCCGGGTCCGCCACCGGTACGACGCGCGTGATCGCGCCGCCGCCGCGCCGGATCCGGCCGCGCACCACCAGCGGCCCCTCGTAGCCATCCCGCCGGATGTCGATGCTCGTGCCGCCCGAGGCGACCGTCCTCGCCTCGTTCACCACGGCGATCGCGGTCCCGCCCGGGATCGCCTCGACGATCGGCGGCTCCCCCGCCCGCGCCGCCGGCGAGACCCGCAGCGTCACCAGGTTCTCGTTCAGCGAGAGCGCATCGGACGGCACGGCGTAGGCGGCGCCGATGTAGCTCGGGTCCCAGCCGATCCCCGAGCGCGGGCCGCTGAAGTACGAGCCGTCGCCCACGATGTCGCCACGGACCTCCCGGATCCCCTGCGCCACCAGGCTGTCCGCGAAGTCGCGCATCGTCGCGGTGCTGTTGCCGTGAAAGCGGAACGAGAGCGACGGATCCCCCGTGCCGTAGAGCACCAGGTCGCCCTCGATCACGCCGTCGCGCACCGGACCGTTGGCCAGCACGTACGTGCTGTATCGGTAGTCCGGCCCGAGGTAGTAGAGCGCCGCCGTCGTCGTGAACAGCTTCAGGTTCGATGCCGGGGCGAGCGGCGTGTCCGATCCATGGGAGAAGAGCGTGTCGCGCCGGTCCAGCGACACGACCGTCACGCTCCACTCGGCGCCGGACCAGCCCGGGCTCGCGATCAGCCGCTCGAGCTCCGAGCGTAGCGCGAGCGTCGCAGGGCCCGGCGCCGCCACCGCGGCCGGCCCGGCCGTGGCCGCCACGGGCGGCGTGTACGCCTGTCCCGCGAGCGCCGCGCACACGGGAATGAAGATCGGGAACGCGAAGATCATCGGTCTGCGGGATCGGATGGGCCGCTGGTCGGCGGCCGCGAAGTCTTACACCACCTCGCCGGAGGGGCAAGGGGAGGGCCCTGGAAAAGTCGCGCCGCGACGCGGCCTCCGGCCTCCCGAACCCACGGGAACCCAGCTACATTCTCGGCTCGTGATCGTCGCCGCAGGAACCCGGCTCGGCTCCCTCCGCCGCCCCGGCCGCCACGCCGCTCGCGGCCGCCGCGAAAACGCGCGCGGCCACGCCGAAAATCCGCGCCGACCAAGCCGCGCCCCGACCCCCTTGCGCCCGCGTCGCGCCCCCGCCAACTTGGTGCGTCGGCCAGACCC
>JADGGV010000053.1 GCA_019689775.1 Gemmatimonadota bacterium | reverse complement strand
CCGCTCCGCCGCGGAGCTAGCGCGCCGGCGGGGGGGGTGGCGGCGGCTCCCGCCGCTGCACGCTCCCGGCGACCGCGAGGATCGCGATCCCGGCGAGCACGATGGCGCCGACGAGGATCCAGGTGCTCGGCACGCCGAGCAGGCTCGCCGCCCAGGCCAGCCCGGCGATCAGGATCAGGAATCCGACGATGTAGAGCGCGACCGACACCATCGTTCTCTCCTCCCGGAGCGGTTCCGGACCCGATCGGGGCAAGTGCCGTACCTCGACGGTCCGGGCCCGGGCCGCGCCGCTCCCACACGCGACGGGGCGGCTTTCACCTCGCCGCGCGGGGCGCTCCGCAGCCGCCGCGGCCACGCGCGGCGGGGCGGCTCGCGCACCGGAGCCGCCACGGCGCGACCGCGCTCAGCGCTTCGACGGCCGGCGGCTCGCCGCGCGTCCCTTCCGCGACGGCTCCGTCGGGGGCAGCGGCTGGAACGCGGCCTTCACCAGGCGCGCCTGCTCTCCCGCTTGCGCGTTCGCGAAGCCCTCCGCCGGCGCGGCACGCTCGGGTCGTCCGACGTAGGCGAGGCGCACGCCCTCGGGCGTGACGTCCAGCAGGCGCATGTCGAGCAACGGCCAGGCACCCATGTTGTGTGGCTCCTCCTGAGTCCAGACCAGCTCCTCCATCGCGGGATAATGACCGAGGACCTCGGTCAGCTCCGCCTGCGGGAACGGATACAGCTCCTCGAGGCGGACGATGGCGATGTCGCGTGCCTGCTCGCGGTACTCGCTCCCGATCAGGTCGTAGTAGACCTTCCCGGTGCAGACGATGACGCGCCGGATCTCGTCGGCGCGCGTGAGCGCCTCGGCGTCGTCGATCACCGGCTGGAACCGACCGTCCGTCAGCTCCGCCAGGTGCGAGACCGCCTTCGGGTGCCGCAGCAGCGACTTCGGCGTCATGACCACCAGCGGCCGCCGCAGCGGCGAGAGCGCCTGCCGGCGCAGCAGGTGGAAGTAGTTCGCCGGCGTGCTGCAATCGGCCACGGTCATCTCGCCCTCGGCGGCGAGCTGGAGGAAGCGCTCGATCCGGGCGCTCGAGTGCTCCGGACCCTGCCCCTCGGCGCCGTGCGGCAGCAGCAGCACCAGCCGGCTCTCCTGCCCCCACTTCACCCGCCCGGCGGCGATGAACTGGTCGATCATGACCTGCGCGCCGTTGGCGAAGTCGCCAAACTGCGCCTCCCACAGCACGAGCGCGTCCGGCACCGCCACCGAGAAGCCGTACTCGAAGCCGACGGGCGCCAGCTCCGAGAGCGGCGAGTTGTAGACCTCGAACGGCGCCTTCGCCTCCGCGAGGTTCGCGATCGGCGTGTACGTCCGCCCGGTCTCCACGTCGTGGAGCACGAGGTGCCGCTGGCTGAATGTCCCGCGCTCGACGTCCTGCCCCGTCAGCCGCACCGGCCGCCCCTCGGCCAGGAGCGAGCCGAACGCCAGCGCTTCGGCGTGCGCCCAGTCGATCGGGCCGTCCGCGGCGAGGACCTTCGCGCGCCGCTCGAGCTGCCGCGCAAGCTTCGGGTGCACGTGGAAGTCCGAGGGCCAGGAGTGGAGCTGCCGGTCCAGCGAGAGGAGCAGCTCCCGGTCCACCGACGTGTCCACGGCCGGCCGTTCGACGACGGCGATCGGCGGGCCGCCGTTCGGCACGTAGTGCTGCGGCGGCGACTTCTTCACCTCTTCCTGCGCCTCGACCAGCCGCTGGTGCGCGGCCTCCCACTCCGCTTCCACCTCGGCCGGCGTCACGATCCCCTCGGCCACCAGGCGATCGGCGAAGATCCGCCGCACCGACGGGTGCTTCGCGATCGCCTCGTACATCAGCGGCTGGGTGTAGGCCGGCTCGTCGCCCTCGTTGTGGCCGTAGCGGCGGTAGCCGATCAGGTCGATGAGCACGTCCGTGTGGAAGCGCTCACGGTACTCCATCGCCAGGCGCGCGACCGCCAGGCACGCCTCCGGCTCGTCCGCGTTGACGTGGAAGATCGGGATGTCGAAGCCCTTCGCGATGTCGCTCGAGTAGCGCGTCGAGCGCCCCGCGCTCGGCTCGGTCGTGAAGCCGATCTGGTTGTTCGTGATGATGTGCAGCGTGCCGCCCGTCCGGTAGCCGGCCAGCTCGACCAGGTTCAGCGTCTCGGCCACGACGCCCTGCCCCGCGAACGACGCGTCGCCGTGCATGAGGATCGCCAGCACGGCGTCCTCGTCCCGCCGGATCGTCCGCCCCGTCAGGTCGCTCTGCTTCGCCCGCACCATCCCCTCGACGACCGGGTTGACGAACTCCAGGTGGCTCGGGTTCGGCGCCAGCACCACCGACAGCGGCTGGCCCGACGCCGTCGCGTACGTGCCCTCGCCACCGATGTGGTACTTCACATCGCCGGTGCCCTCGTGGAACCGGTGCACGCCCTCGAACTCGCCGATGATCCGCGAGTACGGCATGCCCAGGATGTGGGCGAGCACGTTGAGGCGGCCGCGGTGCGCCATCCCCAGGATGACCTCGCGCGCGCCCGCCGCCGCCGCCCGCTCGATCGCCACGTCCAGCATCGGCACGAGCATGTCCGTGCCTTCGCCAGAGAAGCGCTTCTGCCCCAGGTACGCGCGATGGAGGAACTGCTCCAGCGCCTCCAGCGCCGTCAGCCGCTTCAGCAGCCGCCGCTTCTCCTCCGCGCTCAAGGGCCGGAAGTGCGCCCCCGACTCGATCTGCTGGCGCAGCCACTCGCGCCGCTCCGGATCGGCGATGTGCTCGTACTCGTAGCCGATCGGGCCCGCGTAGGTCCGGCGCAGCCACTCCAGCACAGCCGCGCCGGTGCCGCCGCCCTCGAAGCCGAGCGCGGCCGCCGGCACCGCCGCCAGCTCCTCCGGCGTGATCCCGTAGAACGCCGGGTCGAGCAGCTTGTCCGTCAGCGCATCGTTGCCGAGCGGGTTGACGCGGGCGATCAGGTGCCCGTGCAGCCGGTACGCGTCCACCAGCTCCGCGGCGACGATCGCCAGGCGGAGCTGCGCGGCGGTCGGCGCCGCACCCGCGGCGGGCGCCGCGCCCGGCGGCGCCGGCGCCTCCGGCGCCGCGCCGCCCGTCGCCTCGAAGTAGCGCCGCCACTCCTCCGGAACGGAGGCCGGGTTGAGGAGATACTGCTGATAGACCGCCTGCGCGTAGCCGGCGTTGTATGTTCCGAACGTCCTCGAGATCTCCACGGTCCTCTTCCTCTGCTGTCGCGCCCTTCGTCGGCTGCTACACCCGGGCGAAGCCTCCCGGTCCCCGGGGCGAGCGCGGGCCCGGCGCGCGCCGCGGTCGCGGCGGCGTCCGGTACGGCCGCGCGAATGTAGGTGGCGCCGTATCCGCTGTCCAGCGCCCGCGCGCGGCTCGCGCGGAGCCACGGCCGCCCGCGCGCGTGCGACCGCGCGGACCGCGCGGGCGAGCCCGCGCGCGAGACGACGCCGGCGCATCTCGCTGCGGCGCGCTGACTTGCATCGACGGGGTTGCGCACCTCCGCGGCACCGCCTCATGTTCGCACGCGCCGGCGGCCGCGGCGGGCGAAGCACACGGCCCGCCCGGCCACGCTGAAGGACGGACCGGAGGTGGAGTAGGCCGATGAAGGAAGCTCGCATCGCCGCCCTCGTGTGCGCCGCGTCGCTGGCCGCCTGTGGTACCCCGTCGCCGCCGACCCGGCTCGCCGCGGGCGCGCGGAGCGGGGAGGCGCTCATCTCGCTGCATTCCGGGAGCACGCCGTTCCGTCTGGCGGGCGGGCTCTTCTCGAGCGACGCCGATACGTCGAATCCGCTCGTGGCGACGGACGCGGCGTCGCGCCTGCTGCGTGCCGGGCCCGCGCTCGGTCGCGCCGACACGAGCGCCGGCGTCCGACTCGCCGCGCTGAGCGGTGCGGCCGTGAAGGCGGCGCCGCGGCGCGTGCGAGCGACGCGCCGCGCGCCGCGCGAATCGGGCGCGCTCGAGGGCGCCGACCGGATCGCCGAGGCGCTCACGAACCTGCTGATCCCCGTCCTCGGCGTGGTGGGGCGCGACCTGCGGGACTCGTTCCACTCGCCGCGCCCCGGCCACGTCCACGACGCCATCGACATCCCGGCCCCGGTCGGCACGCCGGTCGTGGCCGTGGCCGACGGGACGGTCCTGCGCAAGAAGTGGGACCGCGGCGGCGGCCGCACGATCCGCATCGTGGACCTCACCGGGAAGTACCTCTTCTACTACGCTCACCTGAGCGGCTACGCCCCGGGCCTCAACGAGGGCGACACGGTCCGCAAGGGGCAGGTGCTCGGCTACGTCGGTCGGACCGGCACGGTCTCCGGCGCGCACCTGCATCTGCGCATCGGCCGCCTCCTGGACGCCCCCGAGCGTTGGTGGCGCGCCAAGCCGCTCAACCCCTACCCGCTGCTCCGCGATGCGACGCCGGCCCCGCAGGTCTGCGTCGCCGACAAGCCGATCGAGGGCTGCCCGCAGTAGCGCCGCCCGCGCGCCGCGCCACCGCCGCGGCGCGCGCTCGCCGCCCGGCGAGCGAGGCGGGGCGGCACGTGCGCGGCGCCCCCGGCGCCGCTATCCTTACCGCAGCCCCGACGGGCGACGCGAATCCGCCCCCTCCCGTGGCCTGATGCCGAAGCCGGAAGACACCCCGTTGATGCAGCAGTGGCGGGACGCGAAGTCGCGCCACCCGGACGCGCTCGTCTTTTTCCGCGTCGGCGACTTCTACGAGATGTTCTTCGAGGACGCGGAGGAGGGCGCGAAGCTGCTGGGGCTGACGCTGACGACGCGCAACAACGGCGGCGCGGCGAACGTGCCGCTGGCCGGCGTGCCGGTGCGGGCGCGCGACGAGTACCTGGAGCGGCTCGTCCGGATGGGGCGGCGCGTCGCGATCTGCGAGCAGGTCGAGGATCCGGCCGAGGCCAAGGGGATCGTGCGCCGCGAGGTGATCGAGACGGTCACCCCCGGCGCCGTGCTCGCCGATACGCTCCTCGCCGCGCGGCGCAACAACTTCCTCGTCGCCCTCGCGCCGGCCGGGGAGGACGGCGTCGCGCTCGCCGCGGCCGACATCTCGACCGGCGAGGTCGTCTGCACGGTGGCGACGGAGCGCAGCCTCGAGGCCGAGCTGGCGCGCTTCGAGCCGGCCGAGCTGCTCGTGCCGCAGCGCTGGGAGGCGCGGCCGATCCCCGTCGCCGACGGCGTCAGCCGCACCGTCCGCCCCGACTGGATCTTCGACCGCGACTGGGCCGCCGAGGAGATCCGGCGCCGCTACCGCGTGCACGCGCTGGACGGCTTCGGCTTCGCGCCGGGCGACGACGGCCTCGTCTCCGCGCTCGGCGCGCTCCTCGCCTACCTCGCGGAGGTCCAGCCGTCGGGGCTCGAGACGCTGCGGCCGCCGCGGCTCGAGCGCTCCGACGAGGCGATGGCGCTGGACGAGATGACGCGCCGCAACCTGGAGCTCGTCGAGCCGCTGCGGGGCGACGTCGCCCGGAGCGGGCGGGCCGGCACGCTCCTCGAGGTGCTCGACGAGACGACGACGTCCATGGGCGCGCGCCTGCTGCGCCGCTGGCTGCTGCGGCCGCTGGTGCGCGCGGAGGCGATCTGGGATCGGCAGCAGGCGATCGCCGAGCTGGTGCACGCGCCCGCGGTGCGGCGCCGCTTGCGCGGCGAGCTACAGCAGGTCCGCGACCTCGAGCGGCTCGCCGCGAAGGTCGGCGCCGGGCGCGTCACGCCGCGCGAGCTGCGCGCGCTCGCCGAGTCGCTCGCGCGCCTGCCCGCGCTCGCCGAGGCGACGCGCGAGCTGGCGCCCGAGGGGCTGCTGCGACGGCTCGCGGAGGAGATGGACCCGCTCGAGGACGTGCGCGCGCTGCTCGAGCGCGCGATCGCCGACGACCCGCCGGCCGCGCTGTCGGAGGGGGGCGCGATCCGCGAGGGGTACGATGCGGAGCTCGACGAGCTGCGCGTCGCCCGCGACGGCGCCCGTGATTTCATTGCGCGCCTCCAGCAGTGCGAGCGCGAGCGGACCGGGATCGCCTCGCTCAAGGTCGGCTTCAACCAGGTGTTCGGCTACTACCTCGAGGTGACGCGGGCGAACCTGGACCGCGTGCCGGCCGACTACGAGCGGAAGCAGACGCTGGCGAACGCCGAGCGCTACGTCACGCCGGAGCTGAAGGAGTGGGAGGCGAAGGTGCTGGGCGCGGAGGAGCGCATCGCCGACCTGGAGGCGAAGCTGTTCGCCGACGTGCGGCGGCGCGTCGCGGCCGAGGTCGCGCGGCTCCAGGCGACGGCCGAGGGCGTGGCCGCGCTCGACGTGCTGGCCGCGCTCGCGCAGCTCGCCGAGCGCCGCGGCTACGTGCGCCCCGAGGTGCACACCGGCTACGCGCTCGAGATCCGCGGCGGCCGCCACCCCGTCGTCGAGACGATGATGCCGCGCGAGGAGTTCATCCCGAACGACGTCGTCCTCGACGAGAGCGCCCGAATCATGGTGGTGACCGGCCCGAACATGGCCGGCAAGAGCACGCTCTTGCGGCAGGTCGGGCTGATCCAGCTCCTGGCGCAGATCGGTTCCTTCGTGCCGGCCGAGGCCGCGCGCCTGCCGGTCTGCGACCGGATCTTCACCCGCGTCGGCGCCTCCGACAACCTGGTCCGCGGCCAGTCCACGTTCATGGTCGAGATGCACGAGACCGCCGCGATCCTCCACGGCGCGACGGCGCGCTCGCTCGTGCTCCTTGACGAGATCGGCCGCGGCACCGCGACCTACGACGGCGTCAGCATCGCCTGGGCGGTGACCGAGCACCTGCACGAGCGCATCGGCGCCAAAACGATCTTCGCGACGCATTACCACGAGCTGACGCAGCTCGCCGACCAGCTCCACGCGCTGGTGAACTTCAACGTGGCCGTGCGCGAGGTCGGGCACGAGATCGTGTTCCTGCACCATCTCCAGCCCGGCGGCGCGGACCGCTCCTACGGGATCGAGGTCGGCCGGCTGGCCGGGCTCCCCGCCGAGGTCGTGGCCCGCGCCCGCGAGATCCTGCGCGAGCTGGAGGGTGCGCACTCCGGGGGCGGCGCGGGGCTCGGCCGCCATGGCGCGCGCGCGCCGGAGGGGGCCCGCGAGCAGCTCTCGCTGTTCGCGCCGCCGGAGCACCCGGTGCTCGAGCGACTGCGTCGCCTCCAGATCGAGTCGCTGACGCCGCTCCAGGCGCTCAACGTGCTCGCCGAGATGCAGGCGGAGCTGCGCGACCGCGGCTGAGCGGTCGGCGCCGAGCGGGCGCCGCGCCGACCCGCGGATCGCGCCGGACACCCGCGAGCCGGGACGGAAGGCGCTAACACCATGCAGTTCCGCGAATCGGACGACGAACGGCGCGCGGCCGGCGGGGTATGCGCTCAACAGCGCGGGTCCCCGGCGGTCGGCTTCCGCGTCGCCGGTGCCAGGGCTATACTGACGCCTCCCCGGCCGGCAGCATGCCGGCCCGCGACCGAACCGATCCGGGAATGACGGAGAATCTGCGACGCGGGCTCCGGCTCGCGGCGGCGGCGCTGCTCGTCGCCTGCGGGGCGGACCCACCGCCGGTCCCGCCGAAGGCCCTCGACGGACCCTCGCCGTTCGCCTACCCGCTGGCGCTCTGGGACGAGGGGGCGCAGGGCGAGACGACGCTGCTCGTGCGCGTCGACGAGAGCGGCGCGGTCGACAGTGTGCGGGTGTTGCGCTCGAGCGGCCGCAGCGCGTTCGATTCCGCCGCTGCTGCCGGCGCGTGGAAGCTGCGGTTCCTGCCGGCGCACCGCGCGGGCCGGAAGCTGAGCATGTGGGTGAAGCTGCCGGTCCGGTTCACCCGTGACCGCACCGCGGCCGACACGGCGGGCCTGGGCGGAGCGAGGCCCTGAGCCGCCCGGCGGCGGTCGATGGAGGAGTGAATGAGCCCGGAGTCCATGCCCCCCCGCAATGCCCGCCCCCTCGCCAGCGTCCTCGAGACGGTCGGCTGGACGCCGCTCATCCGGTTGAACCGCGTCGTCGACGGCGCGCGCACCCCGGTCTACGCCAAGGCCGAGTTCTTCAACCCGGGCGGCTCGGTCAAGGACCGCATCGGGCTGGCGATGATCGAGGCGGCGGAGCGGGAGGGCCGGCTGCGCCCCGGGGGCACGGTCGTCGAGGCGACGAGCGGCAACACCGGCGTCGGGCTCGCCATCGCGGCGGCGCTCAAGGGCTACCGCTGCATCTTCACGATGTCGGACAAGTTCAGCCAGGAGAAGGTCCGGCTGCTGAAGGCGTTCGGCGCGGAGGTGATCGTGACGCCGGCGGCGGTCCCGCCCGACCATCCGGACAACTACCTCCAGGTCGCCCACCGGCTCGCCGCGGAGCTGCCCGGCGCCATCCTGGCCAACCAGTTCTACAATCCGGTCAACCCGGAGGTGCACTACCAGACCACCGGTCCGGAGATCTGGGAGCAGACCGAGGGGCGCGTCACGCATTTCGTCGCCGCGGCCGGCACCGGCGGCACGATCAGCGGGGCGGGGAAGTACCTGAAGGAGCGCAACCCGGCGATCCGGGTCGTCGCCGGGGACCCGGTTGGCTCGATCTACGCCAACTACTTCCGCACCGGCGAGAAGGGCGAGAGCCAGCCGTACAAGGTCGAGGGGATCGGCAACGACAAGCTCCCGTCCACGCTCTGGTTCGACGTGCTGGACGAGGTGCGCACGGTCACCGACCGTGAGGCGTTCCACATGGCGCGGCGGCTGACGCGGGAAGAGGGGCTGTTCGTGGGCGGCTCGTCGGGGTTGATCGTGCACGTCGCCGCGCGTCTGGCGCACGAGCTGGACGATCCGGACGCGCTCGTCGTCTGCGTGCTCCCCGACACCGGCGAGCGCTACCTCTCGAAGCTCTACAACGACGAGTGGATGCGCGAGAACCGGCTGCTCGAGGCCGACCGCCTGACGGCCGGCGACCTCGTCGCCCGCAAGGAGCCCGGCGCCCCGCCGCTCGTCGGCGTGCAACCGGAGAGCCGGGTGCGCGAGGCGCTCGATCGGATCACGGCCCACAACATCTCGCAGCTCCCGGTGCTGCGCGACGGCGCGTGCATCGGCGCGCTGCTGGAGGCGAGCCTCATGTCGCGCGTCATCGAGGACCCCTCCGCCCTCGACCGCCGCGCCGAGGACCTCATGGAGCCGCCGTTCCCGGTCGTCGACGCCCACGTCGAGATCGGCGCCATCGGCCGCCTCCTCACACGCCAGAACCCCGCCGTGCTCGTCCGCCGCGATGGCGAGCTCGCCGGGATCATCACACGGTACGACATGGTGCGGTACATCGCGAGCTAGCCGGGGCACGGAGCGCCACGGCGGCCCGCGCGTCCGGCGGGCGCGGCGCCCCGGGCGCCGCATGGGAGGCCACATGAAGATCGCCGTACTCTTCGGGGGGACGAGCGCCGAGCGCGATGTCTCGATCGCGAGCGGCGCGCAGATCGTGCAGGCGCTGCGCGAGGCGGGGCACGAGGTGGTGGCGGTGGACACGGCGCGGGGGGTGCTGGACGCGGCCGAGGAGCGCCGGCTGCTGGAGGCGGGCATCGCGCCGGTGCCGCCCGGGCAGGAGGCGCTCGACATGCTCCGCACCGGGAACCCCGCGGCGCTCATCGAGGCGCCGGAGCTGAAGGGCGTCGACGTGCTCTTCCTGGCGCTGCACGGCGGGACGGGCGAGGGCGGGCAGCTCCAGGCGCTGCTGGACCTGGTCGGCATCCCGTACACCGGGAGCGGCATGCTCGGCAGCGCCCTGGCAATGGACAAGGATGTGTCCAAGCGGTTGTTCCTCCAGGGCGGCGTGCCGACGCCGGACTGGCTCATGGCGCCGGTCGACGTCGACGCCGCCGTCGCCCGGCTCGGGCTGCCGCTCGTCGTGAAGCCGAGCAAGCAGGGCTCGACCGTGGGGCTGACGCTCGTGAAGCGCGCGGAGGACGTGGCGGCCGCGGTCGAGTTCGCCGCCCGCTTCGACGACGAGGTGATGCTGGAGGCGTTCGTCGCCGGGCGTGAGCTGACCGTGCCGATCCTCGGCGAGGAGGCGCTGCCGGTCGGCGAGATCATCCCGCGGCACGAGATCTTCGACTACGAGTGCAAGTACCAGCCGGGCATGTCGGAGGAGATCTTCCCCGCGGAGGTGGAGGCCGACGTCGCGCGGCGCGCGCAGGAGCTGGCGCTGCGGGCCCACGGGCTGCTCAAGCTCGGCGGCTACAGCCGGATCGACTTCCGGCTGGATGCCGCCGGCGGGCTCTGGTGCCTCGAGGCCAACACGCTCCCGGGGATGACGGCCGCGAGCCTGTACCCCCGCGGCGCGCGCGCCGCCGGCCTCGGCTTCCCCCAGGTCTGCGACCGGATTTGCCGCCTCGCCGTAGAGGAACACCGCCGGCGGAGGCGGGTTTAGAGATTGGCCGGCGCCGGGCGGCCGCCGCCGCGTCCGGCCCCTCCCCACGAGGCGACCGAAGCATCCACCATGGCGTACGGTAGTCCCTTCTCGTTCAGCGGCCTGACGACCTGGGTCAAGCGCCTGATCGTCGCCAACCTCGTCATCTTCGTGGCGACGTGGGCGGCCGCGCGCTTCGGCGTCGACCTCGGCGGCCTGCTCGTGTTCACGCCGGCGAGCGCGCTGCGGCAGCCGTGGACGGTCCTCACCTACATGTTCGTGCACGCGGGCATCCTCCACGTGCTCTTCAACATGCTGGCCCTGTTCTTCTTCGGGCCGCCGCTGGAGGAGCGCTGGGGATCCCGCGAGTTCATCAAGTACTACCTGATCTGCGGGCTCGGCGGCGCCGCGTTCTCGTTCCTGTTCGCGTTCCACTCGCCCGTCATCGGCGCCTCCGCCGCCGTCTACGGCGTGATGCTCGCCTTCGCGATGAACTGGCCGGACTCGCCGATCTACATCTGGGGCATCTTTCCGGTCGCCGCGAAGTGGCTCGTCCTCATCTTCGTCGCGCTCTCGCTCTTCAGCGGCTTCGGCGGCGCCGCGGACGGCGTCGCCCACTTCGCCCACCTCGGCGGCTTCGCCGCGGGGTTCGTCTACCTGAAGTTCGGTCGTCTGCGCGCCGGCGCCGCCGCCCGCCTGAAGCGGCTGCGGCCGAAGCCCCGCCTCACCGTGATCCCCGGCAGCGCCACCAGCGCGCCGCCCAAGCCCGCGCGCCGCGCCCGCCCGAGCGAGGAGGAGCGCCTCCTCGACGACGTCGACCGCATCCTCGACAAGATCGCCCGCACCGGGATGAGCAGCCTGACGCCCGAGGAGCGGCGGCTGCTCGACGAGGCCAGCCGGCGGTATCGGAAGAACTGAGGCGCCACGCCGCCGCTCGCCGCCCGGCGAGCGGGGCCGCACGGCCGGCGCGCGGACGAGCGCCCCGCGTCGCTTGACCCCCGTCCAGCCGGGGGCTACGTTCGCCTATACCTTCGTGTTCCCGCACATTTCCCACTCAGGAGGTGTGTCCATGGCAGCCGCCAAGGAGTTTAGAACGGAGCAGATCCGGAACATCGCGGTCCTGGGTCACGGCGGCTCCGGGAAGACCACCCTCGTCGATGCGCTGTGCTTCGTGTCGGGGACGTCCCGGCGGCACGGCAGCGTCCGCGACGGCTCGGCGCTCACGATGTACACCGACGAGGAGATCGCGCACGGGATCTCGATGCAGACGGCCGTGGCGCACGCCGAGTGGATGGACACGAAGATCAACCTCCTCGACACACCCGGATACCTGGACTTCACGGCGGAGGCGCTGGCCGCCACAAGGGTCGCCGACGGGGCGGTAATCGTCCTCGGCGCCACGACGGGCGTCGAGGTCGGGACGGAGAAGGTCTGGGAATACTGCGAGACTCGTGGGATTCCCAGATTTTTTTTCGTCTCGATGATGGACAAGGAGCACGCCGACTTCGACCGCGTCTACGAGCAGATCAAGGCGACGCTGACCGACAAGGTCGTCCCGGTCGAGATCCCGATCGGCGCCGGTGACGACTTCCGCGGCATCATCAACCTGTTCAGCGGCCGGGCCCACCTCTACAAGCCGGGTACCGTGTCGGGCGAGTACGACGAGACCGACGTCCCGGCGGAGAAGCAGGAGAAATACCAGCGCTGGCACACGGAGCTGCTGGAGGCGATCGCCACGACGGACGAGGCGGTCCTCGAGCACTACCTGAACGACGGCGACATCAGCCGCGAGGAGGCGCTCGCGGCGATGAAGCGGGCGATGCTCCGCGGCGACCTCTACCCGCTCTTCTGCGGCGCCCCGGAGAAGACCTGGGGGACGCGCGCGCTGCTGACCAAGCTGGTCGAGCTGGCCCCGAGCCCGGCGGAGGCGAAGCCGGAGACCGCCGAGCGCCCGCACATCGACCAGGCGATCGAGCTGACGGCGAGCGACGACGGCCCGCTGGCGGCGCTCGTCTTCAAGACCACGAGCGAGCCGCACGTCGGCGAGCTCTCGCTCTTCCGCATCTTCGGCGGCGCCGTCGTCAACGGGCAGGAGGTCCTGAACGCGACGCGCGGCGTCGGCGAGAAGCTGACCCACCTGTCGGTGCCGATGGGGAAAGAGCGCCTCGAGGTCGACCGGCTGCACGCCGGCGACATCGGCGTCGTCGCGAAGCTGAAGAACACGCACACGAACGACACGCTCTCGTCGCCGGAGCACCCCGTCGTGGTCGCCGGGATCGACTTCCCGAAGCCCGACATCGCCACCGCGATCCGCGCGGCCAGCCGCAGCGACGAGGACAAGATCGGCACGGCGCTCGGCAAGCTGCACGAGGAGGATCCGGTCTTCGTGCACGAGTTCGACCCGGAGTCGAAGCAGACGATCGTGCGCGGG
The DNA here is from genome assembly GCA_019689775.1 of Gemmatimonadota bacterium. GTDB lineage: Bacteria > Gemmatimonadota > Gemmatimonadetes > Longimicrobiales > RSA9 > JADGGV01. The sequence goes on along the minus strand of JADGGV010000053.1, from coordinate 874 downwards.
CTCGGCGAGCTGCACCTCGAGGTGCAGCTCGAGCGCCTCAAGCGCAAGTACGGCGTCTCGGTCGTCACCGAGCAGCCGCGCATCCACTACCGCGAGACGATCCGCAAGACCGCCGAGGCGCAGGGGAAGCACAAGAAGCAGACCGGCGGCCACGGCCAGTACGGCGACGCCTACATCCGCCTCAAGCCGCTCCCGCGCGGCTCCGGCTACCGCTTCACCGACTCGATCGTCGGCGGCGTCATCCCGGGGAAGTTCATCCCCTCCGTCGACAAGGGCGTCCAGGCCGCCGCCCAGCGCGGCATCCTGGCCGGCTACCCCGTCGTCGACTTCGAGGCCGAGTGCTTCTTCGGCTCCTACCACTCCGTCGACTCGAGCGACATCGCGTTCCAGATGGCCGGGATCCTGGCGTTCAAGAACGCCGCCGAGAAGGCCGATCCCGTGCTCCTCGAGCCGATCATGCACGTCGAGATCACGACCCCCGAGGAGTACATGGGCGACATCATCGGCGACCTGAACCAGCGGCGCGGCAAGATCCTCGGCATGGAGCCCGACGGCCACAAGACGACGATCCGCGCGCTCGTCCCCGAGGCCGAGCTCTACAAGTACGCGACGACGCTCCGCTCCCTCACGCAGGGCCGCGCCCACCACTCGCGGACGTTCCACGGCTACGAGGAGGTCCCGCCGCACATCGCCCAGAAGATCCGGGAGGCCGCGGCGAAGGAGCGCGAGGAGGTGCACGCGTAGCCGGGGCCGCGCCTGCGGCGCGGCGCCCCAGCCCCGCGCCCGCTGGGGGCGTGCGGGGCGGGGCTGCTTGATTTCCCTGGCGGCGCCGGCTCGGCGCGGGCGGGGCGGGGGCGGGCGCGCTGGCTCGCCG
>JADGGV010000052.1 GCA_019689775.1 Gemmatimonadota bacterium | reverse complement strand
CTTCCCCACTCCCCCCCACGACGCGCCACCAAGGTACCCTGTCGCCCCCGAGAGCGTCAAGCCTCTCCTGCAAGTCCAGATCGGCCACCTTCTTGCACCGAACAGCGTGGACGGGTCAGGCGAATGTCGTGGCGGGTCACTGGAACACTTCGGCGGATAGAGCGAATGGGGCTGAGGATCGCGCTGATCATTCGACCGCGCGGGGACGACCCGCGGATGGAGGCGTTGCGCGAGGCGGTGAGGCGGCTGCGGGCCGGAGGGCATCGCGTGTGGCCGCGCCTGACGTACGAGCGGGGGGATGCGCGGCGCTTCGCGAGGGATGCGGCGCAGGCGCGCTGCGACGTGGTGGTGGCGGCGGGTGGGGATGGGACGGTCAACGAGGTGGTGAACGGGATCGTGCGCTGTCGCTGGCAGCCGCGGCTGGGGATCGTGCCGGTGGGCACGGCGAACGACTTCGCGAGCGGGCTGGGGCTTCCGCGCGCGGTGCCCGACGCGGTGGGGGTTGCGGTGCAGGGCCGGCCGCTGGCGGTGGACGTGGCCCGGGTGAACCGGCGCTACTTCATCAACGTCTCGACGGGCGGGTTCGGTGCCGAGGCGACGGCGGCGTCGCCGACGGAGCAGAAGCGGAAGCTGGGCGCGTTCGCCTACATCGTCGCCGGGGCGAAGCAGTTGGTCGGGCTGAGCCCGACGCCGGCGCGCTTCGTCGTGAACGGCGAGGTGGTGCACGACGGCGAGTTCCTGGTCTTCGGCGTCGGCAACGCGCGGCAGACGGGCGGGGGCGCGCGGATCACGCCGCGGGCGCGGTATGGGGACGGGAAGCTGGACCTGGTGGTGGTACCGGGCCTCTCGCGGTTAGACTTCCTGACGCTCCTGCCGGATCTCCGGACGGGATCGCACCTGGAGAGCCCGGACGTGCTCTACGTTCAGGGCTCGGAGATCGTGGTGGAGACGCGAAGCCCGATCACGGTGAACGCGGACGGCGAGTCGATGACGGGCCGCCGCTTCCGCTACGGGCTTCGCCGCCGGCCGTTGACGGTGATGGCCGGGCCGGCGTGAGGTCACCGGGCACACTGTGTTTCCACGGACCGAGTTGAACGCGGACGAAAGAAGCGAGGCGGCGAGGCAGGAGGCGCGGTTCCGCGCGATCTTCCGGCGCCTGCACGCGGACCATCCGGCATGCCTGTCGGACGAATGGCTGATGCAGCCGTGCCGGCTGAGGAGCGGGGAGCCGGCGCCGCGCCCGATCGCGTGGTCGCGGCGCAACGGCCCCTGGACGCGCGTCGACATCCTTTGGGTGGGCGCGGCGCCCGGGAACGCCGGCGGGAAGGGCGCGGGCGACATGGGCGCGCACGGCACGCGCATCCCGTTCGGCGGCGACGTCGCGGGGGCGAACCTGGACGCGCTCTTCGGGAGCATCGGCCTGGACCGGAACCACACGTTCATCACCGCGGCGCTGAACCAGCTCCCGGCGCGGGGGGGTGGCGAGCCGACGCCCGCGGAGATCGCGGCGCCGGTCGGCGCCTACCCGTCGAGCATCCATGCGCTGCGGGACACGCTGGTCGCGGCGGGCCCGCGCCTGGTCGTGGCGCTCGGCAACGTCGGCCTGCGTGCCCTGCTGTCGGCGGCGCGGCTGGAAGGCGACGACGACGTCCCCCGGCTCCTCTCGCCATCGCGGCTCGAGCGCGCCGGCCTCCGTCGCGGCGCGGTGTCCGCGTGGCCCGCCGCGGAACCGCCGTCGGCGGCGGTCCTGGCCGCCTGGCAGGCGGCGTGGGGCGAGGCCCCCTTGCCGGCGCTGCTCTGGCTGACGCACCCCAGCGCACAGAACATGAGCCCCTTCGCGGGGGTAGAGACCGCATTCCACGTTCGCATGCTGGAGGCGCGCGACGCGCTGCGCGCGGCGGTTCGTGCGGTCCTGGGCGTGGAGCCTCCGGCCGAGCGGCCGGCGCCGCCACACGACGGCATCTACGCGCTCCCCGAGTGGCGCGAGCGCATCGCGGCACGGCACGACCGGCTCGACCGGCTCTGGCGCGAGAAGGGCGTCTGAACGCGGCGATTGCCCGCACCGCCCGACGCGGTTACAGTTTTCCGCCATGGTCTACTACGGAAGGATCCCGCTGCGCGACCTCATCCCGACGGTGCTCGTCCGCCTCGCCACCGAGGAGGGCGAGGTGACGTTCCGCGCACGCTGGAAGCAGTCGCCGCTGGAACTCCAGCGCAACATCCTCTACCGCCTGCGGCGCGGGCACCCGCTCTGGTTCGAGGACGATCGCGGGCTGCACCTGTGCTTCAAGCCCGAGTCGGTCTGGGCGGCGATGGTCGACGGCCGCGGCAGCGCCGCGCCGCCTAGCGGCTCGCCGTGACGCGCGGCGGCACCGATCTCAGGTACAGCCAGACCGCCCGGATCTCGTCGTCCGTCATCTGGGCCGTGTAGGTCCAGGGCATGAACGGGTTGATCGCGCTCCCGTCCGGCCGCTTCCCCTCCCGCAGCGCCCGAACGAAGTCCTGCTCCGTCCACGAGCCGATGCCGGCCGGCGTGAGGTTCTGCGCCGGCGGGATGTCGGGCGGCGTGCCGGGGATCGGCCCGCCTGCGAGGTCCTCGCCGTGGCACCCCGTGCACCCGCCGATGCGCGCGAGGTAGCGGCCGTACTCCGCGGTCGGCGCCGGCGTGAACGTCCGCGTGTGGGGCGCGCGCTGGTCGATCCGCTCCGCCGCAAGCAAGGGGAACTTCCCCGCGAGGTAGAGGACGCGGCCGAGGGGACCCAAGCGGGTGCGCCCCGGCTCACGGTCCACCGGCGGTAGGCTCCGCAGGTATCCGAGCAGCGCCTCCAGGTCGTCGTCGCTCATCGCGTTGAACTCCTCCGCCGGCATGAAGCGGAGCGGGGTGCCGTCCGGCCGGACACCGTGACGGATCGCCCGCTCGAGGTCCGCGTCGGTGTAGGCGCGCGCAACGCCCCCCTTCCCGCCCGTCAGGTTCGTCGCGTACAGCTCGCCGATCGCCGGCCCGGCATCGATGAAGAGGCGGCCGCCCAGGTCCGGGCCGTGGCAGTCCACGCACTTGCCGATCGCCGTGGCCAGGTGGCGGCCGCGCGTCAGGGAGGCCGTGTCCGTCCGCGCCGCGATCCGCTCCCGGGGGATGCCGTCCCAGTGGCGGCCCATCCGGCGAGCCGTGAAGCCGTAGACGCCTGCCAGCGAGACGAGCACGAGTGCGAGCAGTGCGCCGACACCGACGCCGACGCGCCCCATCCAACGCCGCATGCGGCAGCCTCCGGTGTGCTGGGGAAAGGCGGGCGCACGAGTGCGCCAGGCCACGGAAAAAGGCTAGGAACTGCCTGCTTGGCCGCGGCGCCGGGCCGCGGCGCCGGCGCTCAGAAGCGCCAGGAGAACCCGACGATCGGCAGCACCGGCAGCGTGGCGAGAGCGCGGGGCTGGTCGTCCTGGCCGCGGTCGAACTGGTAGAAGATCGCGTCGCGGCGGTCGAGCGCGTTCAGGACGCGCACGTAGGGCGTCAGATCGAAGCGCGTGCCGAAGACCCGTCCCCGGAACGTGCGCGCGACCTCGGCGTCGACGCGCAGGTAGGGGTCCTCGGGACCGGTCGGGCTGGGCGGCGGCGTGGCGTCGTCGACCGCGGCCAAGCCCGTGCCGACGCTGCCGACCGATGCCGCGGGGACGTCGCCGCGCGGCACCGCCGTGTACGGCAACCCCGCCCCGTACCCGACGCGCAGATCGAAGCGCGTGTGCGCCGTGATGGTCGCGCCGACGCCCGCGCTGAGGAGCTGGCGGCCGGCGAAGAGGTCGGCGGCGGCGGGGCGGCCGCCGTCGAGCGACCAGATCCAGGCGAGCGAGTACCCGAGCCAGCCGGTGTAGCGCCCGCTGTTGCGCCGCACCCAGAGATCGACGCCGGAGGAGTGGGCCTGCGCGTTCCTGGAGCCGTTGAGCCCGGGCACGCCCTCGAAGTTCTTGTAGAAGCCCTCGAGATCGAGGCGCACGCCGTCGATCAGCTCCTGGTCGAAGCCGAGCAGGAGGTGCGAGGCGCGCGCGACCGCGAGCGGCGGCACCGGCGAGAGGGCGGCGCCGGACGGCGGCGAGACCAGCGCGGTCTCGGACGCACGGACGTACTGGTGGTACTGTCCCGCGGCGATGGTGAGCGAGGCGTGGTCGCTCAGGAGCCACATCACGCTGATGCGCGGCCCCAGGCGCGGCAGGTGCTCACCGCTGAACAGGTCCGCGCGCAGCCCGCCGCGGACGCGCACGCGGGCGCCGGGCTGCCAGGCGCCGTCAACGTAGGCGCCGACCGCGTCGCCGCCGGCGGCGGCGTCGAGGAAGACGGAGTCGGCGCCCGAGCCCGCCGCGGAGCCGCCGGTGTAGCGGATCCAGAGCCGATCGTAGGAGAGGCCGTAGTAGAAGTCCGTCGGTCCGGCCTCGCGCGAGAGGTCGGCGGCCAGCCGGACCCGCTGCGACACGCCGTCGGCGATCAGCGGCCTCTCGCGGCCGATCGGCAGGCGCGCCTCGAAGTCGCCGTAGGCGGCGGTGAACTCCGCCTCCCCGCCCAGCATCGGCACGCGCGCCCGCACCGAGCCGGCGCCGTTCCCCCAGTAGGCCGAGCCGGCGCCCGTGCTCGGCCCGTCGTCGTCGAGGCGCACGGCCTCACGGTTCCAGAAGCCGGTCGCCCGCAGGCTGGCGTCCCCGCCGAGGTCGACGTCCATGCGCGCGAGCGCATCCGCGTACAGGTACGGGAACGCGCCACTGATGAGCGGCGCCGCGCCCAGCCCGTGGACGCCCCGGCCGGCGATCATGTAGCCGCCGCGCTCGCCGAGCGGCCCGTCGACCAGCGCCCGGCCCGACAGCAGGTCGACGGCGCCGGTCGCGTGCGTCGCATCCCGGCGCCCCGCCCGCGTCTCCAGGTCCAGCACGTAGGAGAGCCCGCCATCGTAGCGGGCGGGCGCGCCACCGAGGTAGAGCGTCGCGCCGCGCAGCACCTCGGGCTCGAAGGCGTTGACCAGGCCGCCGACGTTGAAGGGCGCATAGACCGGCGCGCCGTCGAGCAGCACGAGCTTCAGGTCGGCGGCGCCGCCGCGGATGTAGAGCACGTCGGAGGGGTCGGCCGGATCGTTCCCCGGCGCGGTGCGCATGGCCTCGGCCAGCCCCAGCTCGGCGACGCCGGGCGTGGCCTCGAGGGCCTTGACGCTTGCCGCCCCGAGGTCGCCGACCCCGGCCGGCACCGTGTCCTCCCCCGGACGCACGCGCGCGCGCGCCAGCAGCGCCGGGATCTCCACGGGCCGCAGCACGAGCGCCATGTCCACGACGAGCTGGGCGCCGGAGGGGACGAGGATCTCGACCTCGAACGGAGCGTGGTCGAGGTGGGTCGCGCGGATCAGGTGGCGCCCCGCGGGCACGTGCGGCAACACGTACATCCCGGTGCTGTCCGTGACCGCCCGCAGGCCGGGCTGCGCGTCCACGACCTCGACGGTCGCGTACGGCAGCGGGTTGCCGGTCGTACCGCTGCGCACCTGCCCCCGCACGAGCCCGTCCGGCGGACCGTCGGCGGACGTCGCGAGAACGAGCGAGAGGGCGAGGGCGACGAAGCTCATCGACTACGGATCCTTTGGTCGCACGGGATCGTGACCGACCCGGACGGACGCAGGCTTCCGGCCATCGCCGCACGCACGGTCGGCGGGTGCCGCTCGCCGGGCCACACGGCGGCCGCCGGCATCGGACGACGATGCCGGTCGGGCGTCGCGGCCCGGCGTCCAGCCGCCGCGCGACGTAGTCGCCTGCCTGATCGCATGCAGTAATGGTGGGCTCGGCGGGAGCGGCCGGCAAGGGGCAGGCGACCGGCGATGGCCGTCGCCCGGCGCGAGCGCGCCGCGACCGCTCCGGACCAGCACCGGCGAATGGTACAGGACTGGAGGGCTGGTGTTCCCCGCCGGGCTCCGAGGGAGCCCGGGCGCGGTCAGGGACGGAGCTGGAAGGTGATCTCGGCGCCGGCGGTGTCGGCCGGCGCGAGGAAGCGGACGGCGTTGCCGCTCTTCTGGAAGTACGGCCGCCCGTTGACGACGACGATCGCGTTTTCCACCGAGCGGGGCACCTCGATGCGAACGTCGCGCGCCGCGCCGTCCATCTCGATGCGGCCGGGGCTCGTGCGGAAGCGAGGCGCCCTCGGGGCGCCGCTCGCCTCGACGGTCGCGCGGTCCCCGTCGACGAGCCGGACGCGGATGCGGGCGTTGGCCGGGAGCGCGCCCAGCCCGACGGTGATGCGGTCCTCGTAGGGCCGGACGGACACGCCCGCGGTGGGCGCCTCGGCGGGCGGCGGCGCGGGCGCCGTCGCCACCGGCGGCGGGAGCGGCCGGCGCGGACGCTCCGGCGTGCCGACGACGAGTCGGGTGGCCTCGTGCCAGACGTTGACGACGAAGCGGCGGACGGGAGAGCCGGGGACTGCCGCGGAAGCGGCCGCGGCGCCGAGGAGGACGAGCACCGCGGCGCGGACGGCGGCGCGGCGAGTCGTCGAGGCAATGGAGCGCTGGGGCCCAATGCGCACGCGCGGGCCGGGGACGATCCGGCGGCGGGCCGCCACGAGGTCAGGCGCCACGTCGAGCGCGGCCAGCGCGGCGGAGAAGACGGCCGCGTCGGCGCGCAGACGATCGAGCTCGGCCCGGCACGCCGGACACGCCAGGAGGTGCGCGGCGACCGCGCCGCGCTCCACCGGCTCCAGCTCGTCGTCGAGGAATGCCTGGAGCACCCCCTCACTGACGTGGGTCATTCCCTGCCTCTTGCGCATAGGCCCCGGCGAAGCGCCGGAGCGCCCGTGCGATCAACGTACCGACGGAACTCGGGGCGACGCCGACCGTCCTCGCCATCTCCTCGTAGGTGAACCCTTCCTCGCGCATCAGGAGCAGTTGCTGGTCCCGCGGAGCGAGGCGCCCGAGGGCCGCGCGGACTCGCTCGATCTGCTCCCGTCGCTCGACCGCCTCGTCGGGGCGGGGCGACGCGGTCGGCAGGACCGGCTCCGCCTTCAGCAGCCGCTGCCGGCGCTCCTGCTTGCGGGCGCGGTCCCGGACCAGGTTCGTCGCCACGGCGAAGAGCCACGGCCGGGCCTCGGCATCGGGCAGATCCTGGGCCAGCAGGCGAACGAAGGCCTCTTGCGCGATATCCTCCGCCACGTCGATGTCTCCGGTGAGTCGGTTCAGATACCGGAAGAGGGACGGATAGAGGCGGTGGAACAGCGCGTCGAAATCCACGGGGTCAACCCTGCCGTCCTAGCGCAAGAACGCGCGGGCGGCGGAGCTTGTGACATGGAGGTGATGGGGCTGCGGCGGGCGCATGGTCAGCGGTTCGGGTTGGCCAACTGCCGATCGAACTCGTGCGCGCCGGCCAACCGATCGAGCGCGGCCTCCATCGTCTGCACCTGGTGCTCGAGGAGCGTGACGCGCTCCTCCATGAGTGCAAGCTCGCGGCCGCCGGCGCCCGCCTGCTCCTCACGGATGCGCGCGATCGCCTCGACGATCGGCTTGAGCGCGAAGCGCGCGGTCAAACCGAGGACCGGGATGAGCAGGATGAGCCCGCCGGTCAGGATCGCGAGGATCGGGATGAGGAACGGGATCACGTCGGTCATCGGGGCGTCTCCGGGATCGGGACCATGGCGGCCCTACGTTTGGGGCCGGCATCCGGTTGCACGGGGGACGCCGGCCGCGGCCCGGCTGCGGTCCGCTTCTACCGCAGCCGGGGCGCCAAGGGTCCGCGGTCCGCGCTACTTCAGCCTCGCCGCGAGCCAGTCGGCGAGCGTCCCGAGGACCTCGGCGTCGATCCGGTGGCTCGGAAGCGCGGCGTAGCCGCGCGGATCCCCGCTCGGGTCGGCGAGGAAGAGGTGGTTGCGGTCCGGGAAGACGCGGACCGTCACGCCGCGGTTGCCGCCGGCGCGGAACGCGGCGGCGAGCGCCTCCGCCTGCGCCGCCGTGACCTGGCGGTCCGTCGCGCCCTGGAGGATCAGCACGGGCGTGCGGACCTTCCGCGCGGTCACGAGCGGATCGTAGCTCAGGAAGAAGCGCATCCAGGCGTTGCTCCGCGCGAGGCTGTCCAGCGCGACGCGCGCCGCCGCCAGCACGGAATCCCGTCGCTGCGGCGTGAGCGCCGGGTCGTGCTCCACGAGGTAGCGCTGCTGGAACTCGATGATCTCCCGGCCGGTCTGCGCGGGCCCGGCCATCAGCACGATCGCGCGGAGGCGCGGGTCGCGGGCCGCCACCAGCGGCGCGATCAGGCCGCCCTCACTGTGCCCGAGCAGCGCGATCCGATCGGGATCGATCTCCGCCCGCGCGCGCAGCCACCGCACCGCCGCCTCGATGTCGGCCGCGAAATCCTCGCTCGTGGCCGTGGCGAACGAGCCGGTCGAGGCGCCGACGCCCCGGTCGTCCAGCCGGAGCACGGCGATGCCACGGCGAGCGAGCGTGTCCGCGATCTGCCGCATCGGCCGGTACCCCGACACGCCCGGGATCGCCTCGTCGCGGTCCTGCGGCCCGCTTCCCGTGATCGTGACGACGGCCGGGATGCGCCCCGCGCGCGCCCGCGGCAGCGTGAGCGTGCCGGCCAGCGTCCCGCCCGGCCCCGCCAGCGACACCTCCTCCGTGGAATAGGGCGCGCCCGCCGGCGCGGAGTAGTCGGGCTTGGCCGCCGCGGGCGGCGTGGCGGCGCTCCCGTTACGGCGCACGATCACGCCCTGAGCCGGCACCGACGCCGCCATCACCCGGCCGGCGGCATCGACCACGGCGCGCAGCTCGGTGCCACCCACCGTGACCGCCACCGTGTCCCCGGCCATCGTTCGAACGGTCCCGGGGATCGTCTGGCCGCCGATGAACAGCGGCAGCTCCACGGCGCCGCTCCCCAGTCGGCGCGCCCGCCGCACGGCCTGCTCGAGCAGCGCGAACGACAGGTTGAGGTAGGGAAACGCGCCCGCACGGGTCGCCAGCCGCTGCGGCCCCGCCTGCGTCTCGATCGTGGCGGTGTCGCCGTGCAGGTCGATCGTGACGGACCGGGCGGTGCCATCCGCCGGCCCCGGCGGATACGCCTGGATCGCCAGGCGCGGGACCGACTCGTCCGCCGCGATCGTGGCCGTGTAGACCACGCGGCTCCCCGTCACGCGCTCGGCCAGCGTGCCCTCGAGCCGGCCCGCCGTCCGGCTGAAGCGCTCGACGGCGATCGTGTCGCTGCCGCGCAGGACCGTGAACGTATCGACTTCCGGCGCCCGCTGCGCGGACGCGCCCGCCGGAATCAGCGATGCCAGCAGGACGGCGGCCCCGAGGGCCCAGGGACGGCTAGCCAGGGTCGGGCTCCTTTCGTTCGCCCGGCCGCCGCCCCCGCGGGCGGCGCGCCGGAATCAGCCGTTGACCACCCGGATCGGCACCACGATCCGGGTCTTCTCCCACTCCAGCACCAGGTCCGACCCCGCTCGACCCACCGCCGTCGCACGGATCGTGAACGTCTCGATCGGCGTCTCCAGCGTCTGGGCCGGCACCTTGCCGCGACCGACCTCCTGCGCCGCGACCGTCGGATATTGGCTCTCGATCCCCCACTGCGTCGTCGAGCGGTTCACGATCACCGTCCACTCCTTCGGGTCCGGGATCGTGTAGATCGAGTACGACCCCGGCGGCACCCGCACCCCCGCAATGGTGACCGCCACCGGCAGGTGGATCGTGGTCGGCTCGTTCGCGCCGGTCCGCCAGATCTTGCCGTACGGCACCCGCGCGCTGCCGATCATCGTCCGACCCCGCAGCGACGGCCGCGAGTAGCAGATCCGCCCCGTCGCACCCCCCAACGCGATCTCCGTCGAATCGTACGGGCTCGCCCGCCCCTCGACCTTGGCCTGCGGCCGGCAGTGCGTGTCCACCACCGGCTGCTGAGCGGCCGCCGCCGGGGCCCCGCCCAGCACGACCAGCACAGCCACCCCGAGCATCGTCCGGCGCTCCATTCGTCGCCCTCCGCCGATCGGTCCCTCGCCTCGCGGGCGCTCACGCCCGCCGCCGGAATGAATAGCCCCCGCCCGGCCGGGTCGCCATGCTCACCCCGCCCGCAGCGCGCGCCGCCACGCAAAGTACGAGTAGATCGCCGGAACCAACGAGGCCAGCGCGATCCCGCCAACCACCACCCAGACCCGCGTCGGCGGCCGCAGCGCCACCGACGCCAGCACGATCAGCCCACCCACCACGAACGTCTTCCCGGCCAGCCGGTGCGTCTCCCGCCACACCCGCTCGTTCGACAGCGTCCACGGGGTGCGCACCCCCAGCCACCAGTTCGACCGCATCCGCGGCAGGTAGTTCCCCAACACCACCAGGCTCACCCCGACGATCCCGACGATCACCCGCGACGGATCCACCGGCCACCCGAGCGCGTACCCCAGCGTCGTCACCTCCACGGCCGCCAGCAGCAGCACCACCACGTTCACCACGATCCAGAACGTCCCCTCGAACCACTGGTACTGCTCACGCCGAGGATCGATCCGGCGCAACAGCGGCACGAGCAGCCGCACCGCCGCCGCGATCCCCGGCAGCAGCCACGCCCACGCCCTCGAGCCCCACTCGTTCACCTCCCCCGCCGTGTTCCAATGCACCGGGATCCGCGCCGGCAGCCGACCGTACACCGCCGCCACGAACCCGGCCATCGCCACGATCACCAGGGGACCGAGCCAGCGCCGGTTCATCGCTCCCCGCCGATCCCGAAGAAGTCCATCATCTCCTCCAGAAACTCCTGAAAGACCGTGCTGTTCAGCGAGTAGACGACGTTGCGTCCCTCTCGCGCCGCCTGCACCAGCCCCGCCTCCCGCAGCACGTTCAGATGGTGCGTCACCGACGCATGCGTCATCGGAAAGCGGGCGGCGATCTCCCCCGCCGTCAGCTCCCTCGAACGCAGCGCCCGCAGGATCTCCCGCCGGGTCGGATCCGCCAGCGCCCGAATCGTCTGGTCCACGCGTCGCCCCCGAGAACATTTAGAAAGCCGTCTAAGTATCGGGCGCGCGGCGCGGGGCGTCAAGGCGGGGGCGGGCGGCTCACGCCTCGCGGAAGTAGTTGAGGCCCATGGCGTCGCGGACGCGGGCCATGGTGACGCGGGCGACGTCGCGGACGCGGCGGTTGCCCTCGTGGAGGATCTCGTCGACGAGGTGGGGCATGGCGGCGAAGCGGGCGCGACGCTCGCGCATCGGCTCGAGGAAGGCGTTGAGGGCGGCGGCGAGCTTGCGCTTGACCTCGACGTCGCCGACGCGGCCGGCGCGGTAGCGCGCCTTGAGGTCCTCGACCTCGTCGACGTCGGGGTTGAAGAGGTCGTGGTAGATGAAGACGGGGTTGCCCTCCACGGTGCCGGGGATGTCGGCGCGGACGCGGTTCGGGTCGGTGTACATCTGCATGACGCGCTGGCGGACGACGTCGGCGGGGTCGGAGAGGAAGATGGCGTTGTCGAGGGACTTGGACATCTTCTGCTGGCCGTAGATGCCGGGGAGGGTCGGGACGTCGGCCATGAGGACGTCGGGTTCGGGGAAGACGTCGCCGTAGAGGTAGTTGAACCGGCGGGCAAGCTCGCGGGCGACCTCGACGTGGGGGACGTTGTCCTTGCCGACGGGGACGAGGTCGGCGCGGGGGAGGAGGATGTCGGCGGCCTGGAGGACCGGATAGCCGACGAGGCCGAACGGGAGCGCCTCGAGGTGTGCGGCCTCGGCCATGTCTTTGATGCTGGGGATGCGCTCGAGGCGGGGGAGCGTGACGAGCATCCCGAGGATCAGGGCGAGCTCGGAGGTCTCGGGGACGGCGGACTGGACGAAGATGGTGCTGCGCTCGGGGTCGATGCCGGCGGCGAGGTAGTCGAGGACCATCTCGCGGATGTGGCCGGGGATCTCGCCGATCGCGTCCTTCTCGGGGCGCGTCGTGAGCGCGTGGAGGTCGGCGATGATGAAGAAGCAGTCGTACTCGGACTGGAGCCGGACGCGCGCGGAGAGGCTCCCCACCCAGTGACCCAGGTGGAGTCGACCGGTGGGCCGGTCTCCGGTGAGGATCCTCCTTCGAGCGTTGGCCTCCATTCGGACCTCCGAACGGCCTGGCGGGTGAGTCGTGGTCTGGAATCTGCCCGAACCCTGCGGGCGCAACTCGCGTTCCCGGCGGGCGCGCCGACAGGAATGGATGTTGCCTACTACGCGCGCCGGCCACAACCACCCCCAGGCCGATCTTCACCCCACGGAGGGCCGGATGCCGGCGAACACGCTCAAGGACCTGCTTCGCTACGTCTTGGGCGGTCTCTACCAGGGCGAGCAGGAGCGCCTGCCGCTGCTGGACGCCCTGGAGACGGAGACGCACAGCCGTCTGCTGCGAGACCGCCTGCGGCAAAGTCGGGAGGAGGCCCGGCAGCACACGTCGATGCTGGAACGCTGCTTCGAGCTGTTCGGCTCCGACCCGCCGCGCGTGCCGTGCGCCGCCGTGCGCGGGCTGGCGGAGGAGCGGCGGTCGTCCCTGCGCGAGGGCGCCGCGCCCCCGGTGCTGGAGGCCTACCACATGGACGTGGCGCTCCGGTGCGGCGCCTACATGGCGGCCGCGTACCGCAGCGCCGCCGCCATCAGCCGCGAGGCCGGGCAGGGCGACATCACGCGGCTGCTGGAGGCGAGCCTGCGCGAGGAGCTGGACGCGGCGGCGTGGATCGAGACCCACCGCGCCGAGGTGCTCGCCGAGGTCCGCCTCCAGCCGCTCGAGCGCGCCCTCGCCGGCCGCTCCGGCTAGCGACGGTCGCGGCCGCTCACGCCGCCCGGCCGGCCTTCCCCGCCATCCGCCGCAGGTACGCGATGGCGTCGGCGGCCTGCCGGGCGTTGAAGCCCGCCTCCAGCCGCGCCACTACCCGCTCCCGGATGTCCTCCGAGATCCGCTCCGAGGAGACCAGCTCCCGGATCTCGTCGAGCTGCTCCGTCGTCGCCGGCACCTGCGGCTCCAGCCGCCGCTGCGCCGAGCGCGACGTCGGGAAGTTCAGGTTCGCCAACGCCCGCCCGATCGCCGACGTCTCGCAGTTCTCGATGAAGCTGGTCTTGTTGACGTAGCCGGCCCCTTCCCGCTCGTACGCCCACCCCGTCGTCGGGCAGTGGTCCTCGCGGTCCCGGTACACCGTCGCCTTGAAGACGACGAGGTCGCCCTCCAGCCGCACCATCTCGGTCTGGATCGACCCCTCCGGGTACCGGGCGTAGAACGCGCGGATCCGCTCCGCCACGTCCACGTAGTCCCTCATGTCGAACGCCTGGTCCCTTGCCATAACTACCTCTGCTGCCAAGGACTTCTGCCCGTGCGCCCACGGTTCCTGTACTACCCCCGGGGGGTGGGCGCGTTCCCGAAGAAACCCCGTAGACCACGGGGTATGTCTCTTGCGCCGCGCCCCCGGGGGGGCCAGCCGCGGGAGGCGCCATGGAGGAGTACCAAGCGGTGGCGAGGACGCCCGACGTGGGGCCGGGGGATGTGCGGGAGGTGGAGGCGCACGGCGAGACGCTGGCGCTGCTGAACGTGGGCCAGACGTACTACGCGGTGGAGGCGCACTGTCCGGCGGACGGGACGAACCTGGCCCGGGAGGGGCGGCTGAAGGGGACGCTGCTGGTGTGCCCGGGGGACGAGGCGGCGTACGACGTTCGGACGGGAGCGCGCGTGGGGGGCGACGGCGCGCGGGGGCTCCAGCGCTACGC
>JADGGV010000051.1 GCA_019689775.1 Gemmatimonadota bacterium | reverse complement strand
CCGCCTGCGCCGCCCGCCCCCCCGTGGCCGCTCTCCATGACCACTATGATCTCTGTGGTTAAAGCTGCCGTTCCCGACCCGCCCGCGAAGGTGATGCTTACCGGTAGAACACGTCCACCGAGACGACGTCCTCGTCCACGCCCTCCAGCCGCTGCGGCTGTCCGCCCTGCGCGGGGATCACCGAGCTGACCTGGACCGTCTGCGCGGAGCTCGGGTCGGCGTCGCTGACGACGAGCGCCCAGCGGTCGTCGGCGGAGAGGCGGGCGAACACGAGGTAGCCGCGCGCGAGCAGGATCGACGGCGCCGTCCCGGCGAGCGGCTCGCGCACGAGCTGGCGCACCTCGTCCTGCCCGCTTCCGGCCGTCTCGTTGCGCAGCAGCATCGCCCATGCGCCGGTGCGCGCGATCCCCTCGACAGTGCCGGGCACGCTGTCCGCGACCGTCCGCGCGTCGAGCGAGCCCAGCTCGACCCGGGCGATCCGCGACAGCCGGTCGCGGACCGGCGTCTCCCGCTCCCCGACGCTCTTCGCGTAGAAGACACCGAGCCCGGCCGCGTCGAAGCGCACGTGCCCGCCGCCGACGTTCGCGCCCTGCGTCAGCCGCTGGACGCGGTTCGTCTCGAGGTCGGTCACGAACACGTCCACGCCCCCCGCCTCCGGAATCGTGCTCATCCCGTATGCGAGCTTCCGCCCGTCGGGCGACCAGTCCACGTTCGTCAGGATGATCTGCGTGTTCGGGCTGGCCACGCGCGCCCCCGTGCCGTCCGCGTTCACCACCACCACCTCGGACTGGTCGTACGCCAGCGTCACCACGACGGCGAGCCGCTTCCCGTCCGGGCTCCACGACACCGGGCCGAGCGCCCGGATGTTCGCGTCCTCCAGCCGCGGCAGGTCCGTGAAGTTCCCCGGGATCGGGTCCTCCGCGCCGTCGAAGTGGATCCGCCGGCGCTGCGTCCCGTCGGCGGCCTGGACGTACAGCGCGGGCTGGTTCCCCTCCTGCCCGACGAAGGCGACGAGGCTCGCCGTGCCGCCGGGCTCGGGGCCCGCCGTCTCCGTCCCGCACCCGGCCGCCGCGAGCGCGAGTGCGGCGCCGAGCGCGGCCAACCGCCGTCTACTTCCAGATGTGACACGCATCATCGTTCGTCGTCTCTTCGGGTGATGCTCGCGCCGCGGGCGACCCCGCCGGCGGCGCCACAGAGTAGCCGCCCGGGGGCGTCGCCGGGAAGGGCGCGCGGCGTCCTCCGCCGCAGCCACGCCCGCGTCCCCCGCGGAGGACACGTCCTGGCGGGAATCGCGAGATGCGCCGATCTTCCGGGCCGGTCTGCCTGGCATCCCCCTTGCCCCTCGATCGGCGCGGCACGGCTGAAGCGAGCAGAAAGATTCGGACAGGAGCGGCATCATGAGAACGGGTCGTTCGCACCATCTCGCCATCGTCGCCGTGACGCTGGCGACGCAGCTCGGCACGACGGCGTGCGCGAGCATGAACAAGACCGCCAAGGGCGGGATCATCGGCGCCGGCGCCGGCGGCGTGGTCGGCGCGGCGGTCGGCAAGGCGACGGGCAACGTCGCCCGCGGCGCGATCATCGGCGCGGCGATCGGCGGCGCGGCCGGCGCCATCATCGGCCACCAGATGGACAAGCAGGCGGAGGAGATCACGGCGACGGTCCCGGGCGCGACGGTCACGCGCGTGGGCGAGGGGATGGTGGTGACGTTCGATTCGGGGATCCTCTTCGACTTCGACCGCTCGGACCTGCGCCCGGCCGCGCAGGAGAACCTGCGGAACCTGGCGACCAGCCTTCAGAAGTACCCGGGCGAGGAGGTCCTCGTCGTCGGGCACACGGACGCGCAGGGCAGCGACTCGTACAACCAGGCGCTCTCGGAGCGGCGTGCGCAGGCCGCCGCCGACTTCCTCCAGGCGCAGGGCGTCGCCGCGAGCCGGATCCACACGCGCGGGATGGGCGAGAGCGACCCGGTCGCGGACAACGACACGGAGGCCGGGCGCCAGGCCAACCGCCGCGTCGAGGTCGTGCTCTACGCGAGCGAGGCGTGGCGCAAGCAGGTGCAGCAGAGCGTGTCGTCCGGGCGGTAGTCGGCCCGTCCGACCGCGAGCTTGACCCGGCCCGGGCGTCCTCGGATGCCCGGGCCGCTTGCGTGCGCCGTAGCGCTCCGCTCTTGCCCCCGCCGCCGCCGGCCGGCAACATCAGGCGCTCGATCGTGGCGCAACCAGCCGGAGGACTCTCGAGATGCCCCTTGATCCCAGCCGCACCGTCGTCGGCTTCATCGGCACCGGCGTCATGGGCCGGAGCATGGCGCGCAACCTCGTCGGCGCGGGGTACCGCGTGCTCGTCTACACGCGCACGCCGGCGAAGGCGGCGCCGGTGCTGGAGGCCGGGGCGGAGTGGCGGGACGCGGTCGCCGACGTCGCCCGCGAGAGCGACGTCGTGATCACGATGGTCGGCTACCCGGCGGACGTCGAGGAGGTCTACCTCGGCGAGCGCGGCATCCTGGCGTCGGCGCGGCCGGGCGCCTACGTCGTCGACATGACGACGTCGAAGCCGTCGCTCGCGCGGCGCATCTACGAGGAGGCGGCGGGGAAGGGGATCCGCGCGCTCGACGCGCCCGTCTCCGGCGGCGACGTCGGCGCCCGCGAGGCCCGGCTCTCGATCATGGTCGGCGGCGACGAGGACGCGTTCGAGGCCGTCCGCCCCGTCCTCGAGGCGCTCGGCAAGAACATCGTCTACCAGGGCCCGGCGGGCGCCGGCCAGCACACGAAGATGGCGAACCAGATCGCGATCGCGTCCGGGATGATCGGCGTGTGCGAGGCGCTGGCGTACGCGCGGCGGGCGGGCCTGGATCCCTGGCGGGTGCTCCAGAGCATCGAGACGGGCGCCGCCGCGAGCTGGTCGCTGTCGAACTACGGTCCGCGCATGCTCCGCGGGGACTTCGAGCCCGGCTTCTACGTGAAGCACTTCCTGAAGGACATGGGGATCGCGCTCGAGGCCGCCGAGGAGATGGACCTCGACCTGCCCGGGCTCGAGCTGGCGCGCATGCTCTACGACGAGGTCGCCGAGATCGGCTTCGCGGAGAAGGGCACGCAGTCGCTGTTCGTGCTGTGGGAGGAGGACGAAGGCGACGACGCCGCGCCCGACCTCGTGCAGCTCACGCGCCGCTGACGCCGCCGCCCCTGCCTCGCCCCCCCCACGCTGCCGCCTACGGCGTCGCCGTCGTCGTCTCGGGGAGCAGCGTGACCTGCACGTAGTCGTCGGCGCGGAGGTAGCGCCGGGCGGCGTCGCGCACCATGGCGGGGGTGAGCGTGCCCAGGACGTCGTCGCCGTAGACGGCGGCGTGCATGTCCTCGCCGTTGCGGTCGGCGTCGACGATGCGGCCGAGCCAGTAGCCGTTCTCCTTCAGGTTCGTCTCGAGCGCGCGGCGCTGCGTCTCCTGCACCTTGCGGATCTCGTCGGCGGTGGGCCCGTCCCGCTGGAGCTTCGCGATCTCCGCGAACAGCGCGGCCGTCAGCTCCTCGACGCGGTCCGGCGCGGAGCCGAAGCCGACGGAGAAGGCGTAGCCGGGCACCGGTTCGCGCGTGCTGCCGGCGGTCACGTTCACGCCGTACGTGCCGCCCATGTCCTCACGCAGCACCTCGCGCAGGCGGATGCGCAGCACCTCCGCGAGCGATGCGTAGGCGAAGCGGTTCTGCCGCGTGAACTCGAACGGACCCGTGAACGTGATCTGCGTCAGGCTCTTCGGCTCGACGCCGCGCCGCACGACCCGCTTGACGACGCCGGTCGGCGGGCGGATCCCGAGGTCCTTCCACCGCTCGGCCGCCCCCGTGGACGGGAGCGAGGCGATGTAGCGCTCCACGAGCGGCTCGAGCGAGTCGGGCTGGAAGCTGCCGACGAAGACGAACGTGAAGTCGGCCGCGTTCGAGAAGCGCTCGCGGAAGATGCGGTACGACTTCTCCGCGTTCATTGCCGCGAGCCGCTCCGTCGTGATCGGCAGCGAGCGGGGGTGGTGCTGCGCGAGCGTGACCGCGATCGTGTCCTGGAACGCGATCTCCGGGCTCGCGCCCCGCTCCTGGAGCGCGGCCGCCAGCCGCGAGCGGATCGACTGGAACGCGGCCGTGTCGAGCCGCGGCTGCGTGAAGTTCAGGTACACGAGCTGGAGCATCGTCTCGAGGTCCTTGGGCGACGCCGAGCCCGACAGCCCCTCCTCGAGCGTGCCGATCGCCGGCTGCGCGTTCGCCGCCTTCCCGGCCAGCGCCTTGCGTAGCCGCGGCAAGTCGAACGTCCCGAGCCCGCCCGAGCCGACGACGAGTGTCGCGGTCAGCGCGGCGACGTAGTCGCTGTCCGCCACGAGCGACGTCCCGCCGCGGCTGTACGCGCGGAACAGGATCTGGTCCGCCTTGAAGTCCGTCGGCTTGAGCAGCACGCGCGCGCCGTTCGACAGCTTCCACTCCCAGACGCCCACGCCCGGGATCTCGCGCCGTGAGGTGATTCGCCCCGGCGCCGGCGGCGGCGCGACGAGCGGCGCGGCGGCCACGTCGTCGGCGTACGGCGCGATCGTCTCCGCGGCGACGCGGTCGAAGACCGCCGCCAGCGCCACCTCCGACGGCGCCGTCGCGCCCGGCTTCTCCGGCGCGCTCACGAGCACCGCCCGCTCGTCGCCGCCCACCAGCTCCCGCGCCAGCGCGTTCACCTCCTCGAGCGTGATCCCCGGCAGCAGCTTCTGATACAGCCGGTAGGCATCCTCTGCGCCGATCGGCGTCTCGCCCCGCAGGTACGCCGTCACGTACTGGTTCGCGAACGCCGACGACTCCGTCCGGTCCCGCTCCGCGTACGCGCGCTCCGCCGCGCGCAGCAGGTCCGCCTTCTCCCGCGCCAGCTCCGTCGCCGTGAAGCCGTGCCGGCGCATCCGTTCCGCCTCCTCCAGCAGCGCCTGGAGCCCACGCTCCGCGCCGCCCTCCTTCACGGCCGCCCCCAGCGAGAAGACGTCCTTCGTCCGCACCAGGTGCCCCGTGCCAGCGCCCGCGCCGATGAACGGCGGGTCCGCCTTCTGCGCCAGCTCCGAGAGCCGCGCCGTCAGCATCCCGTCGACCAGCTCGCCGAGCAGGTTGCGACGCAGCGCGCGCTCCGTCCCCGTCTCACCCGGCGCGCGCAGGTACTCCAGCGCGACGCTCGTCCCCGTCGCCTCCGGGTCCGTCGCGATCGCGTACAGCGTCCCGCCCTTCGCCGGGATGTCCGTCACCGGCCGCGTCACCGGCGACGCCGGCTTCGGGATCCGCGAGAAGCGCTCGCGGATCAGCCGCACCATCGTCGCCGCGTCGAAGTCGCCGACCGCGACCACCGCCATCAGCTCCGGGCGGTACCAGCGCGCGTAGAAGCGCCGCAGCGCCGCCGAATCCGCCGCCTCGATCGACTCGCGCGTCCCGATCGGCAGCCGCTCCGCGTACCTCGAGCCGCGGAACACCACCGGGAGCTGCTTGTCCCGCATGCGTTCGTTCGCGCCCCGCCCCAGCCGCCATTCCTCCAGCACCACGCCCCGCTCGCGCTTCACCTGCTCGGCGTCGAACGTCTGCCCCCAGGCCCAGTCCTCCAGGATCTGCACGCCTTTCTCGAGCACCCGCGCGCTGTCCGTCGGCAACTGGAGCATGTAGACGGTCTCGTCGAACGACGTGTACGCGTTCACGTCCGCGCCGAACCGCATCCCGACCGACTCCAGGTAGTCCACCAGCTCGTTGTGCCGGAAGTGCCGCGTGCCGTTGAACGCCATGTGCTCGACGAAGTGCGCGAGCCCGCGCTCGGCGTCCGACTCCAGCACCGAGCCCACGTTCACCACCAGCCGCAGCTCGGCCCGCCGCTCCGGCCTGCGGTTCGCCCGCACGTAGTAGCGGATCCCGTTCTCCAGCGTGCCGTAGACCAGGGCAGGGTCGCGCGGCAGCGCCGCCGATCCACCCTCCTGCGCCCGGACCGTGGACGGGATCGCGACCAGCCCGAGCAGCGCCACCAGCGCCGCGGAACGACCACGCCTCATTCGTGCACCTCGTGGGGGTATGCGACGATGGCGACCCGACGGTCGCCGGCTGCCATGTAACCGCGTGCAGGGAAAAGAGTTCCGGAACCCGCGGCCGCCGCCGGCCCCCCGGCGGCCGCGGGCGCGCGCCCGGGGCCCCCCCCCCCCGGGCCCCCCGCGGCCGGCGGGGGGGGGGGGGGGGGGCGCCGGGCGGCGCGCGCCGGGCGGCCCGCGGCGGCCGGCGGTCGAAGCCAGCGGCCGCGTCGGCCGGCGCGGAAGGCGCGACGGCCCGGCGCACCGGGCCGTGCCGAACGGACGCCGCGGGCTACTCGTCCGTGGGCGAGCCGGACACTGCGGCGGCCAGGATCGGCTCGGCCCGGCGCCCGGAGCGCCGCTCCGCGCGAGCCCGGCGTGTCCCGCGGAACCCGGCGGCCGCCAGCATCCCGAGCCACACCGCGGAGACCAGGAGCTTCACCGCGGCCTGGAGCGAGGCGAGGTCGAACGCCCGCTTGAGCTCCGGCCGGACCTGGGCGCGCATCTCGAGCGCATCGAGCACGAACGTCCCGAGCGCGGCGAGCAGCACGGCGACGCCCAGGCTGCTGAGCACGGCGAGCACGCGGAGGAAGCGGTGGTGCCCGAGCAGCATGGCCAGCCCGGCGAGCATCAGCACGCCGAGCATCGGGGTCATGAGCCCGCGGCTCAACAGGCCGACGGCGCTGAAGCGCCACGCGGTGACGCCGAAGCGCCAGGGGATGAGGCTGAGCACCACCTCGGCCGCCGGGAAGGCGACGAGGATCGCGGCCATCGCGTAGGCCGGCGACGCTAGGTATCGCTGGGGCTGGTCCACGGTCTCGCTCTGCGGGTAGGGGGGGCCACGGGCGCCATCCGGACCGCCGACATAGTCGCACGGTCATCGCCCGCGCGGCAAGCGAGCGGTTGCCGCGGCGCCGGCGAGGCGGTCCCTTCCGTGGCCCGCGGGCCGCGAGCTATCTTCGCGCCGGACCCCGCCATCGAGGAGCCCCGTGCACGTCCAGCTCTTTCTGCTCGCCGCGCTGCTGCAAGCCGCGCAGGGAGATGCGCGCCGCGCGGCCGCCGCGCCCGCCGCGTACGCCGTGCCGGCGGCGGGCGTGCCGCTCTCGCTCGCGCGCGAGCGCGCCGCCCGCATCTCCGGCCTGCGCTACGAGGTCTCGCTCCACATCCCCGCGGACCCGAGCACGCGCATCCGCGGCGAGGAGGTGGTACGCTTCACGCTGTCGGACGCGTCGCGGCCGCTGGCGCTGGACTTCCAGCCGGGCGCGGAGAGCGTGCTCGACGTCGACGTCGGCGGGAGGCCGGCGAACTACGACGTCGCCAACGGCCACATCGTGCTCCCGCCGCGCTGGCTGAAGCGCGGCGAGAACGCCCTGCGCATCCGCTTCCTGGCGGGAGATGCGCCGCTGAACCGCACCGCCGAGTACCTGTACACGCTGTTCGTGCCGGCGCGCGCGTCCGCCGCGCTGCCGGTCTTCGACCAGCCGGACCTGAAGGCGCGCTTCACGCTGACGCTCGAGGTGCCGAAGGACTGGCGCATCGTGGCCAACGCCCCCGAGCGCGACCGCCTCGACGGCGACTCGACGACAACCGTGAGCTTCGCGGAGACGGAGCCGATCCCGACCTACCTCTTCGCGTTCGTCGCCGGGAAATGGAGCGTCGAGACGGCGCAGCGTGGCGGGCGCACGCTGCGGATGTTCCACCGCGAGAAGGACGCGACGAAGGTCGCGCGCAACCGCGACGCGATCTTCGACCTCGTCGACCGCTCCATCGACTACATGGAGCGCTACACCGGCATCCCGTTCCCCTTCGCCAAGTACGACTTCGTCCTCGTGCCGTCGTTCCAGTTCGGTGGGATGGAGCACCCGGGCGCGATCCTGTTCAACGCGTCGTCGCTCATGCTGGACGAGTCGGCCACGCAGAACCAGAAGCTCGGCCGGGCCAGCGTCATCGCGCACGAGACCGCGCACATGTGGTTCGGCGATCTCGTGACCATGCGCTGGTTCGACGACGTCTGGATGAAGGAGGTCTTCGCGAACTTCATGGCCGCGAAGATCGTCAACCCCTCCTTCGCCGACGTCGACCACGAGCTGCGCTTCCTGCTCGCGCACTACCCGTCCGCCTACGAGGTCGACCGCACGGCCGGCACGCACCCGATCCGTCAGGAGCTGGCCAACCTCGACGAGGCCGGCCAGCTCTACGGCGCGATCATCTACCAGAAGGCGCCGATCGTGATGCGCCAGCTCGAGCGGCTCGTGGGCGAGGCGGCGTTCCGCGAGGGCGTCGGCGAGTACCTGGCCGCGCACCGCTACGGCAACGCCACCTGGGCCGACCTGATCGCCGCGCTCGGCCGCCACACCCGCGAGAACCTCACCGCCTGGAGCCGCGTCTGGGTCGAGGAGGGCGGCCGTCCCACGATCCGCGTCACGCTCACCCGCGACGCGCGCGGCCGCATCGCCAGCCTCGCGCTCACCCAGGCCGATCCCGCCGGGCGCGGCCGCCGCTGGGTGCAGCCCGTTGCGCTCACGCTCGTCTACGACAAGCGCACGGTGCGCGTGCCGGTCCGCCTCGACCGCGCCCTCGTCGACGTGCCCGCCGTCCGCGGTCTCGCGGCGCCCGATCTCGTGCTCCCGAACGGCGACGGCCGCGCCTACGGCCGCATCGTGCTCACCCCCGAGGACCGCGCCGCACTCCTGCGCCGGCTCCCCGACCTGCCGACGCCGCTCCTGCGCGGCGCCGCCTGGCTCGACCTCCACGACGCGCTCCTCGACGGCCAGGTCGAGCCGGCGGCCTTCGGCGCGCTTGCGCTCCGCGCGCTCGAGCGCGAGAGCGACGAGCAGCTCACCCAGCGCATCCTCGCCGACCTCGACGACGTCTTCTGGCGCTTTCTCGCGCCCCCCGAGCGCGCCGCCCTCGCGCCGCGCCTCGAGGACACGCTCTGGCGCCTCCTCGGCCGCGCCAGCACGACATCCGCGCGCGCCGCCTATTTCGCCGCGCTCCGCTCCACCGCCACCACGCCCGGCACGCTCGACCGCCTCACCCGCATCTGGGCCGGCGAGATGACGATCGACGGGCTCCCGCTCGCCGAGCAGGACCTCATGAGCCTCGCCCTCCAGCTCGCCGTCCGCGGCCGCCCCGACACCGACTCCATCCTCGCCGCGGAGGAGCGCCGCATCCACGACCCCGACCGCCGCGCCCGGCTTGCGTTCCTGCGCCCCGCGCTCTCCGCCGACCCCGCCGTGCGCGACGCCTGGTTCGACGCGCTGCGCCGCCCCGAGAACCGCCAGCACGAGCCGTGGGTCGCCGAAGGACTCGCCTACCTGAACCACCCGCTCCGCGCCGAGCACGCCGAGCGCTACATCCGCCCCGCCCTCGAGATGCTCGAGGAGATCCGCCGTACCGGCGACATCTTCTTCCCCAAGCGCTGGATGGACGCGACGCTCTCCGGCCACTCCTCCCCCGCCGCCGCCGAGACCGTCCGCCGCTTCCTGGCCGAGCGCCCCGACTACCCGCCCCGCCTGCGTCAGATCGTGCTCCAATCGGCCGACGAGCTGTTCCGTGCCGCACGACTGAGCGCGGCCGGGACGGCGGAGCCCTGAGCGCGCGCTGCACGCGGGCCCGGCGCCGGAGCGGACCGGAGGCACGCGGCCGGCGCCGTCGCGCGCGGAGCCCTGGCTCCCGCGGCCGCTGAACCCGGAGCCGCGCGGCTCGGGCGCGCGCCGCTACCCGGATCGCGTGCGCGCCGCCTCCGGCGGCGCTATGCTTCCTCCACGCTGACGTCGGCCGTGCCGTCGGGGAGGTACTGCACCCGGACGCGCCAGGGCTGGCAGCAGACCTGGCAGTCCTCGACGTACTCCTGCCGGGCGCCGCTCCCGGGGTCGAGCCCGATCTCGTTCGCCTCGCCGCAGTACGGGCACACGACGGTCGCACGCGTCTCGGCCGTGCCGTCGCCGAGCGGGAACTCGTCCTCGAGGAAGTCGCGGAAGATCACCTTCGCCCCCTCATCCCAAGGAGACATCCGATGCGGGAGCGCCACCTCGTCATCACCCGCACAGCCCGCTACGCGGTGCTCGGGGAGTCCGTGCGGCGCCCCGAGGAGGTCTGGTTCGTCCTGCACGGCTACGGCCAGCTCGCGGCCCGCTTCATTCGCGGCTTCGCCTCGCTCGACGACGGCCGTCGCCTGATCGTCGCGCCGGAGGCGCTCAACCGCTATTACCTGGACGAGACCGGCGGGCCGCACGGCCCGGAGGCGCGCGTCGGCGCCACCTGGATGACGCGGGAGGACCGGCTCACGGAGATCGCGGACTACGTGAGCTACCTCGACACGCTCTTCCGCCACACCTTCGCGGAGCTCGGCCTCGACCGGAGCGATACCCGCGTCGTGGCGCTCGGTTTCTCGCAGGGCGCCGCGACCGTGAGCCGCTGGACCGCGCTCGGCACGGCGCGCCCCGACGTGCTCGTCGTCTGGGGCGCGCCCACGCCGCCGGACCTCGACCTGGACGCAGCCGCCCGGGCGTGGGCCGGCGTCCAGCTCGTCGTCGCCTACGGCACGGAGGACCGCGCGTTCGACGAAGCGCGCGCGGTCACCGAGGCCGAGCGCCTGCGCGCCCATGGCCTGACGCCGCGCCTCGTCGGCTTCGAGGGCGGCCACCAGATCGTGCCGGAGGTGCTGGAGGAGCTGGCGCTGCACTGAGATCCGGGCGCCGCCGTCACCTGCCCCCGCACCTCCTGTCCCTCACACGAAGACGCGGAGCCGCGGAGCGGCGGATGCCCGGCCGCGCGGAGCCGGGCGCGCGCGGCGGCCGGCCCCGCCGAGCGCCGGTCCGAGTCCGATTCGAGATGTCGCCGGAACGGATAGCGCCCGGTGGGTGCCTCCCCACCGGGCGCCGTTCAAATCGCCCGAGCCGCTCGAGCGCCGGGCGTCCTCCGTGGCTCCGCATCTCCGTGCGACGCTCGTCCGGCCACGAACGGCGCGAACGCCTCGCGACCCTGCGCCGCCGCTACCCGACCACCAGGTTGATGAGCCGGTCCGGCACGAACACCGTCTTGCGGATCGGCGCGCCATTCACGAAGCGGCGGACGTTGTCGTCGGCGAGCGCGACGTCGCGCGCCTCCGCCTCGGCGATGCCGCGCGTCATCGGGATGCGCGCGCGCACCTTCCCGTTCACCTGGACGACGAACTCGACGACGCCGGCCGTCGCCTTGGCCGGGTCGTACGTCGGCCAGTTGCCGCCCTCGACGCGCTGGTAGAGCACGGCGTCCGACGGCCGGGCGAAGATGCTGTCCTCGTGCCCGAACCGCGCCCACAGCTCCTCGGCCAGATGCGGCGCGAACGGCGCGATCAGCGGCACGAGCGGCTCGACCTCCGCGCGGTTCGCCCGCCGCCCGCCCTCGCGCACCGCGTTCAGGTACTCCATCATCGCGGCGATCGCCGTGTTGTAGCGCAGCGCCGCGATGTCCTCCGTCACCTTCTTGATCGTCAGGTGCAGCTTCCGCTCGAGCTCGCCGTCGGCCGGCGCGGTGCCCAGCTCCTCGACCGGGACGATCGTGTCCCACAGCCGCCTCAGGAAGCCGGCCGGACCCTGCAATCCCTGGTCGCGGAAGTCGCCGCCCTCCTGGTACGGGCCCAGGAACATCAGGTACGTGCGGAACGCGTCCGCGCCCCACTGCGCGATGTAGTCGTCCGGGACCACCACGTTCCCCCGGCTCTTCGACATCTTCGCGCCGTCCTTGATGATTAGGCCGTGCTTGCGGAAGCGCGTGTACGGCTCCTCGAACGACAGCCACCCGAGGTCGTGCAGCACCATCGTCGTAAAGCGGCTGTAGAGCAGGTGCAGCACCGCGTGCTCCTCGCCGCCGATGTAGCTGTCGACCGGGAGCCACTTCTCCGTCAACTCCCGGTCGAACGCCACGTCGTCCCGGTGCGCCGACGGATAGCGCAGGAAGTACCACGCGCTGTCCAGGAAGGTGTCACTCACGTCCGTCTCGCGCCGCGCCTCGCCGCCGCAGCGCGGGCAGGCGACGCGGTACCACTCCTCGACCCGCGCCAGCGGGCTCAGCCCGCTCTGGTCGGGCTTGTAGTTCTCGACGTACGGCAGCACGACCGGGAGGTCCTCCTCCGGGACCGGCACGATGCCGCAGGCGTCACAGTAGATGATCGGGATCGGCGGGCCCCAGTACCGCTGCCGCGAGATGCACCAGTCGTGGAGCCGGTAGTTCACGCGGAACTCGCCCATCCCACGCTCGGCCAGCCACGTCGTGATCGCCTGCTTCCCCTCCGCGCACGGGAGCCCCGTGAACTGGCCCGAGTTCACGAGCACGCCGTCGTCGACGTAGGCCTCCGTCAGCGGCGCGTCCGCCTCCTCCACGCTCGGCGCCACTACGCGCACGATCGGCAGCCCGAACTTGCGCGCGAACTCGTAGTCGCGCTCATCGTGCCCCGGCACCGCCATGATCGCGCCCGTGCCGTACTCCATCAGCACGTAGTCCGCGATCCACACCGGAATCTCCTGCCCCGTGGCCGGGTTCACCGCATAGCCGCCCGTGAAGACGCCCGTCTTCTCCTTCTCGATCTTCCGCGTCACCAGGTCCATCGACGCGGCCTCGCGCCGGTACGCCTCCACCGCCGCCCGCTGCTCCGGCGACGTCAGCACGTCCACCAGCGGATGCTCCGGCGCCAGCACCATGAACGTGGCACCGAAGACCGTGTCCGGCCGCGTCGTGAACACCCGGATCAGCGGCGCTTCCGCGTGGAGCTGCGCCATCTCGTGGCGGTCCTCCGCCACCCGCCGCCGCGCGATCGGGAAGCGCAGCACCGCGCCCTCGCTCCGCCCGATCCAGTTCTCCTGCGCCTTCTTCGTCGTCTCCGACCAGTCGATCCACGACAGGTTCTCGAGCAGCCGCTTCGCGTAGGCCGTGATCTTGAAGAACCACTGCGAGAGGTAGCGCTGCTCGACCGGCGTGCCGCACCGCTCACACTCCCCCGCCACCACCTGCTCGTTCGCCAGCACCGTCATGCACCCGGGGCACCAGTTCACCGGCGCCTCGCGCTTCTCCGCCAGCCCCGCGTGGTAGAGCTGGAGGAAGATCCATTGCGTCCACCGGTAGTACTCGGGGCTCGTCGTATCGACCGTGTGGTTCCAGTCGTACATCAGCCCCACCCGCTTGAGCTGCCGCGTGAAGTTCTCGATGTTGCGCGGGATCAGCTCCATCGGGTGCGTCCCGACCTTCAGCGCGTAGTTCTCCGAGTGGATCCCGAACGCATCGAAGCCGATCGGCTGGAACACGTCGTAGCCGAGCAGCCGATGGTAGCGCCCGTAGATGTCCGCGCCCGTGAACGCGTAGATGTTGCCGACGTGCAGCCCCTCCGCGGACGGGTACGGGAACATCATCAGGTTGTAGAACGGCCGCTTCGCCTCGCGCAGCCGCTCGTCGGTGAACGCGTTCGTCCCGCGCTCGGCCCAGATCCGCTGCCACTTCTCCTCGACCTCGCCAGGCCGATACTCGGTCGTCGCCGCCTTCTCGCTCATGCCGGACCACTCGTGTGTCGTGACGATGTACAGAACCCAGAAATATAGCCGGATCGGGAAGCCCCCTCAACGGCGCGCGGGCGGGCCGAACTGCGGGCAGGGACTGCGGGCCGACTTCGGGCGGTGCGCACTCCGGGTCGACTTCGGGT